>NZ_VWWK01000048.1:0-41227 GCF_011753035.1 Burkholderia sp. Ax-1720
TGGCGGCGCAGGAAGGCCTCGGCGATGTTCGCGTGGACCACGAAGCGCTTCGAGCTGGTGCAGACCTGGGCCGGCAGCGCCACGCACAGCGCGGTCAGCATCAGAGGGGCTGCGCGCAGCAGCGTGTTCTGCCAGGCGAACGAGGAGCCGAACGCGCCTTGCGCGATCAGGCCCAGCGCATCGAGCGCCGGCGCGTGCGCGGCGGCCAGGAAGGCCGCGAACAGCAACACGGTGGCCGCCAGCGCGGCCACCGTCGGCACGGCCGGCAGCAGCGCGAGCGCGCAGCGCGCGGCGAGCGGATTCAGGCGCATGGTCGGGCTCCGGATTGGGCTCCTGGTCGGGCGCGGTCGGTCGGCGCCTTCATCAGATCTGGCCCACCACGCCGGCCACCAGGTAGTTCATGCTCTCCAGCACGATGTCGGTCTGCACGTGGCTCACGCCCGCCGCGATCGCGGTGCCGCCCTTGTTGTCCTTGAGCGGGCCCTTGAAGATCACGAAGTCGCCGGCCTGCATCCTGGCCTTCACCGCGTCGGCCGCCTGCTTCGCGGCGGGCGTCACCTTCGCGCCGTAGGGCGAGGGCTTCACGTAGCCTTCCTTGAGGCCGCCGCGCATCACGTTGGGCGGCGTCTTGCCGGCCTGCACGGCCTGCACCAGCTGCGTGTAGGGCGTGGCCCAGTCCCATTCGGCGCCGGTCAGGTAGCCCTTGGGCGCGAGCGCCGACTGGTTGGCGTGATAGCCGCAGCTCATCGCGCCGCGCTTCTCGGCGGTTTCGATCACCACCTTGGGACCGTCGACGTGGCAGGTCAGCACGTCGCAGCCCTGGTCGACCAGGCTGTTGGCGGATTCGGCTTCCTTGACCGGCATCGACCAATCGCCGGTGAAGATCACGTGCGTAGTGATCGACGGATCGACCGACTGCGCGCCGAGCGTGAAGGCGTTGATGTTGCGCAGCACCTGGGGGATCGGCTTGGCGGCCACGAAGCCGAGTTTCTTCGTCTTCGTCATGTGGCCCGCCACCACGCCGCTCAGGTACTCGCACTCGTCGATGTAGCCGAAATAGCTGGTGATGTTGGCCGGGTTGCCGGCCTTCCAGAGCCCGCCGCAATGCGCGAAGCGCACCTTCGGGTATTTGGCCGCCATCTTCAGCACGTGCGGGTCGAAATAGCCGAACGAGGTGGCGAACACCAGGCTCGCGCCGTCCTGCTCGATCATCGCGGCCATCGACTTCTGCGCGGCGATGGTCTCGGGCACGTTCTCCTCTTCGACGATCTTCACGCCGGGCAGCTTGCGGATCACGTTGGTGGCGGCGGCCTGCGCCTGGTTGTAGCCGTAGTCGCCGCGCGCGCCGACATAGAGCGCGCCGACGGTGAGCCCGGAGGCGGCCAGCGCCCGCTCGAGCGGCAGCATCGCGCCGAGCGCGAGGGCGCCCGCGGTGTGGAGGAAATGGCGGCGTGTGGTCATGAGGCGTTCTCGTTCAGCGTCAGGCGTTCAGGGGGAGGGAGGAGATGGCGGCGCTCGCCGGCGCGGCGCGCTCGCGCAGGTAGGCGAGCCAGCCGCCGTGGGCCGTGATGTCCAGCGCGCGGCCGGCGGCGACCGCTGCCGGCTCGCAGATGAAGCCCTTCACCGCGCGGCCGTCGGCCACGCGTACCGTGCCGATGCCCAGCGGCGCCGGCACCTGGGCGACCAGGCCGCCGAACAGGCGCAGCGGCAGCTCCCACAGTTCGATCGCGATCGCGCGGCCGTCGGCGTCGCCGGGGCTGTGGACCAGGGCCGGCTTGGGCGGGGTGGTGCCGGCCAGCGCGTAGAGGCGGTAGTCGGCGCTGGTGACGGTGGCTTCGACGAAGCGCGCGCCGGCTTCGAGCAACTGGCCGTTGAGCGGCTGGCCGCGCAGGTGCGCGCCGACCACGGCGACGATCAGGGTGGGCTCGTTGGCGGGCAGCGGCGGCAGGGGTTCGGCTGCCGGGCCGGATGTCGAGGGCTGACCGGCGGACGTATCGGCCGGGCGCGCGCCCGATTGCGAGCCCGGCAGGGCGGCCGACGAAGCCGCTGATCCAGCAGTCGATGAAAGGGTCGATGACGGGGACGATGACAGGGCCGATGACGCGCCCGCCGAAGAGGGCGACGGAGCAGCCGATCGAGCAGCCGTTTGCGCGCCCGTGCGAGCGCCGGATTGCGCAGCCAACCGCGCCACCAGCGCGCGGCCGAGCGTGGCGAGCTGGTGATCGGCGCCCGCCTTGCCGATCAGCGTGATGCCGGCCGGCAGGCCGTCGGCGCGCGGCAGGGCGGGGATCGCCAGTGCGCACAGGTCGAGCAGGTTGACGAAGTTGGTGTAGTAACCCAGCCGGCTGTTGACGGCGATCGGATCGGCGCGCACCTGGGCGATGGTCGGATGGGTCGGCGCACTCGGCACGATCAGCACGTCGAGCTCGGCGAAGATCGCCTCGGCGGCGCGGCGCAGCTCGGCCAGTTCGTATTGGGCGTTGAACGCGTCGACGGCGCTGAAGGCATCGGCGCGCGCCACCACGGCGGCCACCACCGGGTCCATTGCCTCGCGCTCGGTGTCGAGGAAGCCGCCGATCGCGGCGCGCCGCTCGGCCACCCAGGGGCCGTCGTAGAGCAGGCGCGCGACGGCGTTCAAGGGCGCCATGTCGACGGCGACCGGGTCGGCCAGCAGGTCGGCCGCCAGGTGGCGCAGCGTCTGCATATAGGCCGCCTCGGCTTGCGCGTCGTCGAAGAATTCGGGCTGGGCCGGCACGCCGATGCGCCAGGCGCGGTTCGGCAGGCCGAGCGACGGCACCGCGCGCGAATAGGGATCGGCCGCGTCGAAGCGGGCCAGCACGCCGAGCACGCGCCAGGCGTCCTCCACCTCGGGCGCGAAGATCGACACGGTATCGAGCGTGCGGCAGGCCGGCACCACGCCGCGCTTGCTGAGCAGGCCGAGCGTCGGCTTGAGCCCGACGATGCCGTTGAAGCCGGCCGGCACGCGGCCCGAGCCGGCCGTGTCGGTGCCCAGCGAGAAGGCCACCGCGCCGCCCGCCACCGCTACCGCCGAACCCGAGCTGGAACCGCCCGAGACGTAGTCGGGATGGTCGACCTGGCGCACCGCGCCATAGGGCGAGCGCACGCCCACCAGGCCGGTGGCGAACTGGTCGAGGTTGGTCTTGCCGATCAGCACCGCGCCGGCCGCCAGCAGCAGCGCGACCACCTGGGCCGATTCGGCCGGCGTACTCGCGAAGGCGGGGCAGGCGGCGGTGGTCGGCAGGCCGGCCACGTCGATGTTGTCCTTGACGGCGAAGGGCACGCCGAACAGCGGCATGCGCTCGACGACGGCGGGGCCGTGCGCGGCGCGCAGCGCGTCGAGTTCGGCCGCGCGAGCATGCAGTTCGGCGGGTTCGACGCGGTGGATCCAGGCTTCGGGGCGGTCCATCGCCTCGAGGGCGGCGAGCGCCGCGTCGATCCGGTTCGCGACGGTCAGCGTGCCTGCCGCGTAGTCGACGAGCAGGGTGGTAATCGAGGTGCGTTGTCGGTCTGGCATTCGGAACTCAATCTTGTATTCAAGATGGCGTTCAAGATGCAGGTTGCGTGCCAGGGGCGCCGGCGTGATCGGCGGGAAGACGGGGAAGGCTTGCCGGGCAAGGCTCGGCGGGAGGCAGGGGCGAGCGGGCGCACGCGCGCCGCGCCGCGATCGCACCGGCGGCGGGCGGCGCGGCTGGTGCGCGGCGGCGTCCGAAATGGTGCGGAGGTCCGATCCTGGTGCGCGGCGTGGTCGATGCGGCCGGCCGTAAACGACAACGGCCCGCATCCCGGAGGATGCGGGCCGTGCTGCCCGGCGCCGATGCTTACTGCTGGGCCGGTGCCTCGCCGCCGACGCGCGAGTAGCGGTTCAGGATCGGGATCATCTGCGCGTAGATCTTCGGGTTCGCCGCGACGATCTCATGACGCTCGAGGAAGTCGGCGTCGCCGTGGTAGTTGCCGACCAGGCCGCCGGCCTCGGTGATCAGCAGGCTGCCCGCGGCCATGTCCCAGGCGCTGATGCCTTGCTCGAAGAAGGCGTCCAGGCGGCCCGCGGCGACATTGGCCAGGTCCAGCGCGGCCGCGCCCGGGCGGCGCAGCCCCGTGCAGGCCTGGGTCATCTCGACGAACAGGCGCGTGTAGGCCTCGAGGCCGTCCTTCTCGCGGAACGGGAAGCCCGTGCCGACCAGCGCGTCCGACAGGCGGTCGCGGCGGCCGACGCGGATCCGGCGGTCGTTCAGGAAGGCGCCGCGGCCGCGGGTGGCCGTGAACAGGTCGTTGTTGTTCGGGTCGTAGACCACCGCCTGCTGGACCACGCCGCGATGCGCGAGCGCGATCGAGACGCAGTAGTAGGGGAAGCCGTGGATGAAGTTGGTGGTGCCGTCGAGCGGATCGATGATCCAGACGAATTCGGACTCGTTGTCCGACTTGCCCGATTCCTCGGCGAGAATCGCGTGGTCGGGGTAGGCCGTCTTCAGCGTATCGATGATGGCCTCTTCCGAGGCCTTGTCGACTTCCGTCACGAAATCGTTCTGCTGCTTCTTGCGGATCTCGATCATGTCGAGATCGAGCGAGGCGCGGTTGATGATCTGTCCGGCGCGGCGCGCAGCCTTGACAGCAATATTGAGCATGGGATGCATGGAACTGGATCCTGTAGCCGGCGGCACGGGGCCGCCACGAGGTGACTGGAACCGGCGAAGCGCGCCCGCCGCAAGGCGGACGGACGTTTCGTCGACGGAAGACGCGAATTGGCAAAGAACGGGGCGCCAGGCGGCGGACAGCCTCGGAAAACGGGGAGGCGGGGCGGCCGGCGAGCGCGGAAAGCGGCATTTTACCCGAGTCGCGGCGTTTTTCCGACTGTCTCGCGCCCGGGGCCGTCGGCCCTGCCGTTCGGACGGGTGGGATTGGGACGGCGTTGGCGATACCATACCGCCAGTTCGTTTCCCGTTCGTTTCCCATTTCCTTGCCGTTTTCTCAGCCGGACCCATCGACGTTGGACATTTCGCCCCCGATCCCCGCCCCGCCGCAAGCCTTCCGTGCCGCGCGCTTCGTGCTCGTCGAGCCCAGCCATCCCGGCAATGTCGGCGCCGCCGCCCGCGCGCTGAAGACCATGGGCTTCTCGCAACTGGTGCTGGTCGCGCCGCGCGTGGCCGAGGTGCTGGCCGACCCGGAGGCGATCGCGATGGCCAGCGGCGCCGACGACGTGCTGGCCGCCACCCGCATCGTGGCCACGCTCGACGAGGCGCTGGCCGGCGTGTCCTGGTCGGCCGCGCTGACCGCGCGCAGCCGCGAATACGGGCCGCCGCGGCTGGCGCCGCGCGCCGCCGCCGGCGAGGCGCGGCGCCAACTCGACGGCGGCGAGATCGCCTTCGTGTTCGGCAACGAGCGCGTCGGCCTGTCGAACGAGCATGTCGAGCGCTGCAGCGCGATCGCGCATATCCCCGCCAATCCCGATTACAGCTCGCTGAACCTGTCGCAGGCGATCCAGGTGCTGGCCTACGAGTTGCGCGTCGCGCTGCTGGAGGGCCAGGCCGCCGAGCACCACGACGGCGCGGCCGGCACGCTGGCGCAGGCCGACGAGATCGAGAAGATGTTCGCCCATCTGGAGCAGGCGCTGGTCGCGCTCGAATTCCTCGATCCGCGCAATCCCAAGAAGCTGATGCCGCGCCTGCGGCGGCTGTTCTCGCGCGCCGGGCTGGAGCGCGAGGAGGTCAACATCCTGCGCGGCGTCGCCAAGCACATCCTGATGAAGTCGGGCGGCGAGCACTGAGCCTCGGGCTCGGGCGCCGAGGCCGCCGTCGACGGCGGCAGGCGCCCGGCGCTTGCTTGGCGTTCCTGAGGATTCGCCTAGCCGCGCCGCGCCGCGCGCCGGCGAATACCCCCGGCGCCGATGGGGACAAAATCCGTCGCCAGCAGCCGCGCGCGAGTCGCCCTACAATCGTCGCGCGTCATAAGCAAATGGCGATAAGGCATAAGCGCCGCGCGGCAGGCGGCAAGAACATTCCTCCCCGGTCACCGACACACCATGTTCACGAGACTTCGAGAAGACATCGCGACGATCCGCGAGCGTGATCCCGCCGCTCGCAGCGCCTGGGAAGTGCTCACCTGTTATCCGGGCATCCATGCACTGGTCTTCCATCGCCTCGCGCACGCCTTCTGGCGGCGCGGCCAGCGCTGGGCGGGGCGCTTCGTCTCGCAGGTCGGGCGCTTCATGACCGGCATCGAGATCCATCCCGGCGCGACGCTGGGCCGGCGCGTGTTCATCGATCACGGCATGGGCGTGGTGATCGGCGAGACCGCCGTGGTCGGCGACGACTGCACCATCTACCAGGGCGTGACGCTCGGCGGCACCTCGCTCACGCGCGGCGCGAAGCGGCATCCCACGCTCGAGCGCGGCGTGATCGTCGGCGCGGGCGCCAAGGTGCTGGGCGGCTTCACGATCGGCGAGGGCGCCAAGATCGGCTCGAACGCGGTGGTGGTCAAGCCGGTGCCGGCGGGCGGCACGGCGGTTGGCAATCCCGCGCGCGTGGTGCTGCCGGCCGAGAGCCGGCCCGCCGCGCCCGAGCGCGCCGCGTTCTGCGCCTACGGCATCACGCCGAACGCCGACGATCCGATGTCGCTGGCGATCCACGGCCTGATCGATCATGCGGCCAAGGAATCGCAGCGCGTCGACGAGATCGTCGCCGCGCTGGAGCGGCTCGGCGAGCGCTTCGAGGCGCTCCAGGCCGATGGCCGGCTGGACCTGCGCCGCTTGTCGGCCGCGCTGGAAGGGCGCGCGGTCGAGCACACGGGCTGAGCCCGGATCGCGAAGGGAATCGCCAATGGAAAAGGGCGGCCGAGAGGCCGCCCTTGTCGTTTCAGTGCTCCAGCGGCAGCGCCGCGACGCCCTCGGCGTCGATGCGCAGGTAGCCGCCGCGCGGCCTGCCATGGTCGAGATCCCAGTCGGGCAGCACCCAGCGCGTGCCCTCGGGCTCGATGTGCCGCGCGGGGCGATGGGTATGGCCGTGGATCATGGTGTCGGCGCTGCTGCGCTCGAACAGCTCGGCGATGCCGTCGCGCGTGACGTCGTAGCGCGGCAGCATCGGCCGGTCGCGGCCCGCCTCGCTCTTGGCGCGCATGCGCTCGGCCAGGCCGCGCCGCCAGCGCAGCGAACGCGCGAGGAACAGCCACTGCGCCAGGCGATTGCGCGCGAAGCCGCGGAACCACTGGTAGCCGCGATCGGCCGTGCACTGCGCGTCGCCGTGCGCGAGCACGATGCGCCGGCCGAAGGCGAGCACCACCGACGGGTCCGGCACCAGCATCGCGCC
This sequence comes from Burkholderia sp. Ax-1720, assembly GCF_011753035.1. Classification (NCBI taxonomy): domain Bacteria; kingdom Pseudomonadati; phylum Pseudomonadota; class Betaproteobacteria; order Burkholderiales; family Burkholderiaceae; genus Burkholderia; species Burkholderia sp. Ax-1720. The sequence goes on from NZ_VWWK01000048.1 coordinate 7,320, forward strand.
CGCGGCCTTCATGAAGCGCCGGCCGAGCAGGAAGTCGCGATTGCCGTGCATCACGTAGAGCGCGATGCCGCGCTCCGAGAAGCTGTGCAGCAGCGCGGCGATGCGCTGCGCGAACGGGTCGTCGTCGAGGATGTCGTCGCCGACCCAGTATTCGAACAGGTCCCCGAGGATGAACACCGAGTCGGCGCTGTCGGCCGTGACGCGCACGAAATGCTCGAACGCGGCGACGGTGCGCGGGATCGCCTCGCTCAGGTGCAGGTCGGAGATGAACAGAAACGGGCGTGCCGCATGCGCGAGACCCTGCTCGCCCGGCACGCCCCCGGAGACGCTTCGCGGCGGTGTTTCCTGCAGCATCGAAGTGCCTCCCTCGACGGCGTCAGGCCACCACGGCCTTTTCGATGATCACGTCGTCGGCCGGCACGTCCTGGTGGAAGCCCTTGCTGCCGGTCTTGACCTTCTTGATCGCGTCGACCACGTCCTGGCCTTCGACCACCTTGCCGAACACGGCGTAGCCCCAGCCTTGCGGCGTCGGCGACGAGTGGTTCAGGAAGTCGTTGTCGTTGACGTTGATGAAGAACTGCGCGGTGGCCGAGTGCGGATCGTTGGTGCGTGCCATCGCCACCGTGTAGGTGTCGTTCTTCAGGCCGTTGTTGGCCTCGTTGTCGATCGGTGCCTCGGTCGGCTTCTGCTTCATGCCCGGCTCGAAGCCGCCGCCCTGGATCATGAAGCCGTTGATGACGCGGTGGAACACCGTGTTGTCGTAGTGGCCGGCCTTCACGTAGTTCAGGAAATTCTCCACCGACTTCGGTGCCTTGGCGGCGTCGAGTTCGAGCTTGATCACGCCGTGGTTCGTGTGCAGTTCAACCATGATGGTTCCTTCGTTGAGGTGGGTGAAATGGCACGCGGCCGGTCGTGACGACGCGGCCGCGTGAGGGGCGCTGGTGGCGCGCCGGATTATTTGCCGACGACGCTCGCCGATTCGATCGTGATCGTCTTTTCGGGCACGTCGCGCATCGAGCCGCGCGAGGTGGTCGGCGTCGCCTCGATCTTCTTCACGACATCCAGGCCCGAGACCACCTTGCCGAACACGGCGTAGCCGTTGCCGTCCGGGTTCGGGTAGTCGAGGTTGGAATTATCGACGGTATTGATGAAGAACTGGGCGGTGGCCGAATTCGGATCGCTGGTGCGCGCCATCGCGATGGTGCCCGTCAGGTTCTTCAGGCCGTTGCGGCTTTCCAGCGGAATCGGCGCGCGCGTCGGCTTCTCGTCGAAGTTCGCCTTGTAGCCGCCGCCCTGGATCATGAAGCCCGGGATCACGCGATGGAAGATCGTGCCGTTGTACTGGCCGGCCTTCACGTAGTCGAGGAAGTTCGCCACCGTCTTCGGCGCCTTCTCCGGGTAGAGCTCGACACGGATGTCGCCCTGCGTGGTCTTGAACTGCACGACGGGATGCGCGGCGGCCGTTTGCGCATGGGCCGGCGCGGTCGCGACGAGGGCGGCGCTGCCGAGCGCCAACAACAGACGTTTCATGACGATCCTCTGGTTGATGAAAAAATGACGGCCCGGCCGCCTCAGTGCGAGGGCGCGACGTAGGGCGGGGTGGCCAGCGTCGCGCCGCCGCCGCCGTTGAACTCGAAGTTCGACTGCTGCGGCGGCGTGATGGTCGACAGGTTCGAGGTGGCATCGGCCGAGACGCCCTCGGCCCGGCTCGCGGCGGCGGGCTTGTCGGCCTTGGCCTGCGCTGCCTGTTGCGCTGCGGCCGGCGGCGCGATGATCCGCTCGATGTCGGCCAGGCGCTGCGCGCTCGCGCCGCTCGTGCGGCCCAGCGAGCGCGCGCGCTTGTAGGATTCGGAGGCCAGGCGCAGGTACAGGTCGCCGAGGTTCTCGTAGGCGAGGCTGTAGTCGGGGTTCGCCTGGGTGGCCGTGACCAGCGCCGCGCGCGCGTCGTCGTAGCGGCCATGCTTGGCATAGAGCGCGGCGAGGTTGTTGTACGGCTCGGGGAGTTCGGGGTAGGCCTGGGTCAGCGCGAGGAACTGCGCGATCGCGTCGTCGTCGCGATTGAGCCGGGCCAGCACGGTGCCGCGCTTGAACTGCGCCTGCACGTCGCGTGGGTTCGCGGCGATCCGCGCATCGAGCTGCGAGAGGGCCGCCGACCAGTTGCGGCTGGTGATCGAGGCGTCGATCTCCGGGGTGCCGTCGGCGGTGGCGGGGGCCTTCTGCGCCCAGGCCGGGAGCGCCAGCGCGACGCCCAGGACGGTGGTCGCAAGGAGGGTCGCAGCGCTCGTCGCGCGGCCGCGGGAAGATTTCATAGGCTCAAATCGCAATGTTATACTCCGAGCCATTCTAGCAAATCGTCCGCGCGTTCCGGCGAGCCGCGGACTGTCTTTTGCCTCTCGCGGCCGTTACCGCTTCGCCCGTCGTCCGACCGACGCCTCCATGTCGACGGTGCGTCGTGCCGGGCAGCGGCGGGTGCTCCGAGCGGATTCACACGCAGGCGCCCTTCGCCAGGGCGGCACTCATCGGCTCTCGTTTGTTCTCTATGGAATCACTGCGCATCTACAACACGCTCGCGCGTGACAAGCAAGTCTTCGTGCCGCGTCAGCCCGGCGAAGTGCGCATGTACGTGTGCGGCATCACGGTTTACGACTACTGCCACATCGGCCATGCGCGGATGATGGTGGTGTTCGACATCGTGCAGCGCTGGTTGCGCCAGCTCGGCTATCGCGTGACCTACGTGCGCAACATCACCGACATCGACGACAAGATCATCCGTCGCGCGGTGGAGAACGGCGAGACCATCGGCGAGCTGACCTCCCGCTTCATCGCGGCGATGCACGAGGACCTGGACGCGCTCGGCGTCGAGCGGCCCGACCACGAGCCGCGCGCCACGCACTATATCCCGCAGATGCTCGGCATGATCGCGGCCCTCGAGGCAAACGGTTACGCCTACCAGGCCAAGGACGGCGACGTCAATTACGCGGTGCGCAAGTTCGCGAACTACGGCCGCCTGTCGGGCAAGTCGCTCGACGACCTGCGCGCCGGCGAGCGCGTCGCGGCCAACGACGCCAAGCAGGATCCGCTCGATTTCGTGCTGTGGAAGCGCGCGAAGCCCGAGGAGCCGGCCGATACCAGCTGGGATTCGAAGTACGGGCGCGGCCGCCCGGGCTGGCACATCGAGTGCTCGGCGATGGGCTGCACGCTGCTCGGCAATCATTTCGACATCCACGGCGGCGGGCAGGACCTGCAGTTCCCGCATCACGAGAACGAGATCGCCCAGAGCGAGGGCGCGACCGGCGAAACCTTCGTCAACACCTGGATGCACAACGGCTTCGTGCAGGTCGACAGCGAGAAGATGTCGAAATCGCTCGGCAACTTCTTCACGATCCGCGAAGTGCTGGAGAAGTACGACGCCGAGGTGGTGCGCTTCTTCATCGCGCGTACCCACTATCGTTCGCCGCTGAACTACAGCGAAGTGCATCTCGACGATGCGCGCGCCGCGCTCACGCGTTTGTATACGGCGCTCAAGGACGTCACGCCCGACGGCGCGCCGCTCGATCCCGACGAGCCGCACGCGCAGCGTTTCGCCGCCGCGATGAACGACGATTTCAATACGGCCCTGGCCGTGTCGGTGCTGTTCGAACTGGCCGGCGAGGTGAATCGCACCGGCGATGCCGCGCTGGCGCGGCAGTTCAAGCAGCTCGGCGCGCTGCTGGGCCTGCTCGGCCGCGATGCGCGCGCCTTCCTGCAGCAGGCCACGGGCGCCGGCGCCGATGCGCTCGACGGCGAGGCGATCGAAGCACGCATCGCCGAGCGCGTGGCCGCCAAGCAGGCCAAGAACTATGCCGAAGCAGACCGGATCCGGGCAGACTTGCTCGAGGCCGGTGTCGCGCTCGAAGACAAACCGGGCGGGTTGACCGAATGGCGTCGCGTTTGATCGCGCGTCGTCCGTTCCGCTGATCGACTCGTCAGGCAGGAGGCAAGATGGCAACGGGCAGGAAAGTGCCGGCAAAGGGCGCGGTTCGCGCGGCGACACGCTCGCCGGCCACCGGCCGCGCGCCGGCCGGGAAGGTCGCCGCCAAGCGCGCGACCGACCCGCGCGCGGGCGCCGTCAACGGCGTGGCGCATTCGCCGGCCGCGCGCGGCGCGGCGAAACCGGCGCGTGCCGAGAGCGCGGAACGCGAACTCGCGGCCGAGCTCGTCGACGGCGCCGCGCGCAAGGCCCGTGCGAACGAGGCGGCCTTGCCGGAGTCGTCCGCCGAAGCCGAGGAAGTGGTGCGCCCCCCGTACTGGGACAAGGCCAGCGCCGATCTCGTCAAGCGCGATCGCATCCTCAAGAAGCTGATTCCGAAATTCGGCCCGGCGCATCTGGTCAAGCGCGGCGATCCCTTCGTCACGCTGGCGCGCTCGGTGGTCGGCCAGCAGATCTCGGTGAGCTCGGCGCAGGCCGTGTGGGCGGCGATCGAAGCCGCCTGCCCGAAGCTCGCGCCGCAGCAGGTGATCCGCCTCGGCCTGGAGAAGCTCGCGGCCTGCGGCCTGTCCAAGCGCAAGTCGGAATACATCATCGACCTGGCCCAGCATTTTGTTTCGGGCGCCTTGCACGTCGATAAATGGACCTCGATGGAAGACGAGGACGTGATCGCCGAGCTCACGCAGATCCGCGGCATCGGCCGCTGGACCGCCGAGATGTTCCTGATCTTCAACCTGTCGCGGCCCGACGTGCTGCCGCTCGACGACCCCGGCCTGATCCGCGCGATCAGCGTCAACTACTTCAGCGGTGAACCCGTCACGCGCAGCGAGGCGCGCGAGGTCGCAGCCAACTGGGAACCGTGGCGTACTGTCGCAACCTGGTACATGTGGCGCAGCCTTGACCCGGAATCCGGTGACGCTTGATCCGTTTTTGCTATTGATTAAATCAGCTCGATAGTTTCGAGTCGATTTTGATGCGAACCAGCGCGGTTAGAATACGCGCTGCCGCACGACCTAGGACTCCCATACATGAAGACCACGTTTCTGGATTTCGAACAGCCGATCGCCGAACTGGAAGGCAAGATCGAGGAACTGCGATTCGTGCAGGACGATTCGGCCGTCGACATTTCGGAAGAGATCGAGCGGCTGTCGAAGAAGAGCCAGCAACTGACCAAGGACCTCTACGCGAACCTCTCGCCGTGGCAGGTCTCGCAGATCGCGCGCCATCCGCAGCGTCCCTACACGCTCGATTACGTGAGCGAGTTGTTCACCGATTTCCACGAACTGCATGGCGATCGCGCCTTTGCCGACGACCAGTCGATCATCGGCGGCCTGGCGCGCTTCAGCGGCAATCCCTGCATGGTGATCGGCCACCAGAAGGGGCGCGACACCAAGGAGCGCGCGGCGCGCAACTTCGGCATGCCGCGTCCGGAAGGCTATCGCAAGGCCGAGCGCCTGATGCGCCTGGCCGAGAAGTTCGGCCTGCCGATCTTCACCTTCGTCGATACGCCGGGCGCGTATCCCGGCATCGGCGCCGAGGAGCGCGGCCAGTCGGAGGCGATCGGCCGCAACCTGTACGTGATGGCCGAGCTGAAGACGCCGATCATCACCACCATCATCGGCGAGGGCGGCTCGGGCGGCGCCCTGGCGATCGCGGTGGCCGATACCGTGCTGATGCTGCAATTCTCCACCTACTCGGTGATCTCGCCGGAAGGCTGCGCCTCGATCCTCTGGAAGAGCGCGGCCAAGGCGCCCGAGGCCGCCGAGGCGCTGGGCCTGACCGCTCACCGCCTGAAGGCGCTGGGCCTGATCGACAAGATCGTCAACGAGCCGCTCGGCGGCGCGCATCGCGATCCGAAGGGCATGGCCGCGCTGCTGCGCCGTGCGCTGGCCGATACGCTGCGACAGTTCCAGGGCATGAGCATCGATGCGCTGCGCGAGCGTCGCCTGGAACGCCTGCTTGCCTACGGCAAGTACAAGGAAACCACGCCGGGCATCTGAGCCCCGTCTTCCACGTGCCTTGCGCGTGATGCCGATGATTCCTCCGAATGACCTCAACGCGGACCGCGTCGTACTCGACGCGGTCCGCGTTGCTTTGGGCGAGCTGCCCGAGCACGCGACGATCGCGATCGCCTACAGCGGCGGGCTCGATTCCTCCGTGCTGCTCGAAGCCGCCGCGCGCGTCGCCGGCGCCGAGCGCTGCGTGGCGCTGCATGTCCATCACGGCCTGAGCCCGAACGCCGATGCGTGGCTCGCGCATGCCGAGGCGGCCGCGGCTGCGCTCGGCGTGCGTTTCGATGTCGAGCGCGTCGAGGTGCCGCGTGGCACCGGGCTCGGCGTCGAGGCCAGCGCGCGCGAGGTGCGCTACCGCGCGCTCGACGCGATGGGCGAGCGGCATGGCGCGCAGGCGCTGTGGCTGGCCCAGCATGCCGACGACCAGGCCGAGACGGTGCTGCTGCAGTTGCTGCGCGGCGCGGGCCTGGCCGGCATCGCCGCGATGGCGCCGCGCTACCTGCCCGCCGAGGCGAGCATGGTGCGCGTGCGCCCGCTGCTGCATCTGCTGCGCGCCCAGCTCGAGCGTTATGCCGAGGCGCGCCGGCTGCGCTGGATCGACGACGAATCCAATGCCGACACGCGCTATACGCGCAATGCGCTGCGCATCGAGGTGCTGCCGGCGCTGTCGGTGCATTTCCCCGGTTTTCGCGACGCGCTCGCGCGTACCGCCCAGCATGCGGCGGCCGCGCAACGGCTGCTCGACGCGCTGGCCGCCGGCGATCTCGCCGAGGTCGCCCGGGACGAGGGCCGCGCCTTGTCGCGCGAGCGCCTGCTCGCGCTCGACGACGAGCGCGGCGCCAACCTGCTGCGCCACTGGATGCGCACGCTCGGCCTGCCCGGCGCATCGGCCGCGCGCCTGGCCGAGATGATCAAGCAGTTGCGCGCGACACAGGTGTCGCATGCGCTGCGGATCGATCATGCGGGACAGTGCCTGAGGCTGTATCGCGAGGAGGTGTATTGGGAGGCCGGTGACAGTGCCGATCCGCCCGACGACGGCACCTCGCCCGAGCGCCCCGTGGCGCGGCTCGACTGGAGCGGTCAGGAGGTCTGGCACCTGCCGGCCTGGCGCGGCAGCTTCGTGTTCCGGCCGGTGACGGCCGAGGCGGGGCAGGTGGAGAACAGCGTGGCCGAGGCCACGCTCGCGCAGGCGCCGCTGATGGTGCTCGCGCGCAGCGGCGGCGAACGCCTGCGGATGTCCGCCGGCGGCCCCTCGCGCACGCTCAAGAACCTGTTCCAGGAGCGCGGCGTGCCCGCCTGGCAGCGCGACGTGCCGCTGCTGCATGTCGGCCCGGTGCTGCTGTTCGTGCCGCGCATCGGCCTGAATCGCGCGCCCGAGGCGGCCGGCGCCGAGGCCGGGCAGGGCGGCGGCGCGCGCCGCCAGATCGAGTGGCGCCCCGATCTGCTGATGGCCTGAATTAAATGGGGCTGGGGCGATAACAAAAATGCCGATTTGCAGCGGCGCCCGTTTTTTAAAGGTGTCGGATCAATGCGGCTCGCTTGTCAAGCGGACCTCGATAGAGTACGCTCAAGCGTTTGCTCGGCTCGATTTTTCGAGCATTTTGTGCAGGTTTTCCGCGTGACGTACCCGGTTTGCGCGGCCTGATCCGCCGACCGGGCAAATCCGCCACGCCAGCGTACTGTTCCCGCCGTTTTTCCCGTCGTCCCCCTGCCAAAAGCCGCGAGACCGAACGGCAGCGCGGCTTCCGGCGCAGTGCGCCCGCGCGGTCAATCTCCTGTTCTGAACGACAATGGCACTCATCGTACATAAATACGGCGGCACCTCGATGGGCTCGGTCGAGCGCATCAAGAACGTCGCGAAACGCGTCGCGAAATGGCATCAGGCCGGTCACCAACTGGTGGTCGTGCCCTCGGCGATGTCCGGCGAAACGAACCGCCTGCTGGGTCTCGCGAAGGAAATCTCGAGCCAGCCCGATCCGCGCGAACTCGACATGATTGCCTCGACCGGCGAGCAGGTCAGCGTCGGCCTGCTGGCGATCGCGCTGCAGGAAATCGGCGTCCCGGCCGTCAGCTACGCGGGCTGGCAAGTGCCCATCAAGACCGACAGCGCATTCACCAAGGCACGCATCCAGTCGATCGACGATGCGCGCGTCAAGAAGGATCTCGCGGCGGGCAAGGTGGTGATGATCACCGGCTTCCAGGGCGTCGATCCGGAAGGCAACATCACCACGCTGGGCCGCGGCGGCTCGGACACCTCGGCGGTCGCGGTCGCGGCGGCGCTGGGTGCCGAGGAGTGCCTGATCTATACCGACGTCGACGGCGTGTACACGACCGATCCGCGCGTGGTCGACGGCGCCCGCCGGCTCGACCGCGTGACCTTCGAGGAGATGCTGGAAATGGCCAGCCTCGGCTCGAAGGTGCTGCAGATCCGCTCGGTCGAATTCGCCGGCAAGTACCGCGTGAAGACGCGTGTGCTGTCGAGCCTGACCGATCCCCTGATTGCGCTCGACGAAGAGATGAAGTCGGGCACCCTGATTACTTTTGAAGAAGACGAGACCATGGAAAAGGCAGTCATTTCCGGCATCGCATTTCAGCGCGACGAAGCCCGCATCGTGGTGATGGGTGTGCCCGACAAGCCGGGTATCGCCTACCAGATCCTCGGCCCGGTGGCCGACGCGAACATCGACGTCGACATGATCATCCAGAACCAGAGCGTGGCCGGCAAGACCGACTTCACGTTCACGGTCGGCCGCGGCGACTACCAGAAGGCGATGGACATCCTGACCAACCAGGTCAAGGGCCATGTCAACGCCGAGCAGGTGCTGGGCGACCCGAAGGTCTCGAAGGTCTCGGTGGTGGGCGTGGGCATGCGTTCGCACGTGGGCGTGGCGAGCACGGCGTTCCGCACGCTGTCGGAAGAGGGCATCAACATCCAGATGATCTCGACCTCCGAAATCAAGATCTCGGTGCTGATCGACGAGAAGTACATGGAGCTGGCCGTTCGCGCGCTGCACAAGGCGTTCGAGCTGGACCAGGCCTGAGTTCGCGGGTTTTTCGCGGATTCGAGCGCGCGGCCGTCTTCGGCCGCGCGGCTCCTTGGAAGCGGGTTGTGGTTTAGGCAAAAAAAAGCGTGCCGAAACATTTGACCTGGGCCCAATGAGCAGATAGAATTTCGTTCTCGTCGCGCTGCCTCCCTGGCGCGAGCGAAAGTTTGGGAGACGTGGCCGAGAGGTCGAAGGCACTCCCCTGCTAAGGGAGCATCTGGGCCAAAACCTGGATCGAGGGTTCGAATCCCTCCGTCTCCGCCAATAGGCGGTGACAAAGCCCCGCAAGTTTTCGGACTTGCGGGGCTTTTTCTTTTCCAGCGCATCAGCCAGCCCATCGGTAGCAACGTGCTTGATAGCCGTTGTTCGGGGCGCATCGTAGAGCTAGCACGCGTTCTTCGACCTTCTCGTGTACTTCGGCGAAAAGAGAGATCATTTTCGGGCAGCGACTTGCAAGGTCACGTCAAACTTCCACTCGGATCACTGTTCGAGTTTTGGTCGTTCTGCAATGCCATTGCGGAGATGATCCGCTTGGGTTTTCCGGGCCAAGCCTGGCGCAGATCATTTACGGAAAGGCCCCGGCAATCCGGGTTTCATCGAACTTTGTCAACGACGCTGATACTCCGTTAATAGCGATGTTGCATCGCAGCCTGCCATCACGCTGAAATTATCGACTTTCTCGAAGTAAATCTCATTGATTTCAGGAATATTGAATCGACTGTCATGCGGGAAATCGTACCGAGATAACCCGCTATATCATTGACGTTGAGTCAAAATTTCCGAATCGATTCAACGCCAATTCAACGTTTACCGTTTCTTTCATTTTTCCCCTAAAGTGGCGGGGCCATGAAAAAAATGGCCCTACGGGAAGAACCTGAGAAGAAGGAAAGACATGAGTACGGCGTCGTCAGGCGGCGTCCTGTCCAGCTTTGCGAGCCTGCAGGGAGCACCCGCAGGACTCGGCGGACTGGCGGGTTCGCTTGCCACCACTATCGCTAGCCAGGTCGGCCCGGTGGCCGCGCTTGCCGGTCACGTCGATACGGTGCAGCGCGCTGCGCAATTGGCGCAGACGGGCTTCTCGCTGTTGCAGCGGCCGCCGGCCGCGATTGCCGATTCGATCAATCAGGCAGTGGGCAGCACGGCGAGGCTCACGCAGATGAACCGCTACGTCACGCTCGACACGCCGCTCGGCGAGGACGTGCTGCTGGTGAGCGTGGCGGTGGTTGACGAGCACGTCAACCGGCTGCCCGAGATGCACCTCGATCTGCTCTCGCACCGCAACGATCTGAAGCCGGCCGACCTGATCGGCCAGCAGGTCCGGCTCAGGTTCGACCCGCAATCCCAGCAATCGCTGCTGCCCGCCGCCACCGCCGTGAGCGGCGACGAGACGCGGTATTTCGATGGCTTCGTGGCGTCATTCGATCGCGTCGGCAATCCGGGCAGCGTGACCCAGTACCACATGTCGGTGGTGCCGTGGTTCTGGTTCCTGACGCGCTCGACCGATTGCCGGATCTTCCAGGAGCAGACCGCGCAAGCCATCCTGTCGACCGTGTTTGCCGATCACGGCTTCAGCGATTTCGCGTTCGACATCCATTCCGAGCAAAAGCCGCTCGAATACGTGGTGATGTACCAGGAGTCCTATTACAACTTCTGCGCCCGGCTGATGGAGCAGGAGGGGCTGATCTGGACGCACCGCTACGAGAAGGACAAGCACACCCTCGTGATCGGCGATAGCAACGCCATGTTCCGCCCGATCAAGGAGCTGGCCAGCGTGCCCTACGCCGACAGTGCGTCGAGCGAATACAACGGCATCGACCAGTTGAACCAGGGCGGCCATTTCGGCGTCGGCAAGATCGTCTATCGCGACTTCAACCATCAGACGCCATCGTCGCCGCTGATGATGGTGGAAGTCGAATCGACGCTCAAATACGCACGGCTCGCCACGACCGAGCGCTTCGAACATCAATCGCTCTACGATCATGCCGCCGACGGCGACCGCTACGCGCTCCAGGCCATCGAGGCCGAGGAGGCGGAGGGACAGCGCTACACGGGCCAGGGCTACGCATGGCGCATGACCACGGCCGGTAGCGTCAGCGTGACGGGCCACCCCGTGGCCGCCGACAATCAAGCCTACGTGATCCTGCAGGTACGCCACGAGGCGGTCAACGACTACACCGCGCACGCGGCCAAGCTGCCGTATCGCAACAGTTTCGTGCTGCTGCCGCAGAAAGTCTCCTACCGCGCGCGGCGCGTCACGCCCAAGCCGCTGATCCAGGGCACGCAGTCCGCCATCGTGGTCGGCCCGAAGGGCGAGCAGATCCATACCAACGGCAGTTGCGTGAAGCTGCATTTCCTGTGGGACCGGCGCGGCAAGCTCGATGGCTCCGATTCGATGTGGATCCGGGTGTCGCAGCCGTGGGCCGGGGCCGGCTGGGGCGCGGCCGCGATTCCCCGGATCGGCCAGGAAGTGCTGGTGGCTTTCAATCAGGGCGACCCGGACAACCCGGTGATCGTCGGCCGCGTCTTCAACGGCGAGCAGGGCAACCCGTACCACGGCGCGGCTGGCCAGACGATGGGCATCAAGAGCCAGACGCACAAGGGCGATGGTTCGAACGAATTGCGCTTCTCCGACGTGAACGGCAGCCAGGAAGTGTTCCTGCACGCCCAGAAGGACATGAACACGGTCATCAAGGATGCCGAAACGCATACCGTCGAGGCCGGCCCGCGCACCGTCTCGCTGCTCAAGGGCAGCGAATCCAAGCGGATCCTCGAAGGCGGCATGACCGAGACGATCGCGCTGACTCGCGACACCTCGGCGAACATCATCAATACCAAGGCGATCGCCAGCAAGGCCGGCCCCGGCATGCAGAGCCACCAGGCCAGCGACGGCATCGAGCACCGCGTGGGCGAAAGCGTCGTGACCATGACGCCCGACAGCATCAAGCTGAGCCACGGCCCGTCGACGATCCTGATCAACGCGAACGGTATCTATCTCGACGGCCCGGTCATCCACCTGAACCAGGGCAGTGTGCAGACGCCCGAGCAGGCGCTGGCGCTGCAATGGGCCGCCGCGCAGGCCATGATCGCGCAGGGTCTCGCCAGCTCGGACCCGGCCACGCGCGCGGCGGCCTCGAAGCTGGCCGAGTCGCTCAAGGCGCAGCAACTCGCCAAGCTGGCCGACCACGTCTATCACCCGAACGATCCGCCGCCCACCGGCTGGAAGGCGATCGGCAACGATCCCGAGGCGCTGAAGGCCTACGGCCTCAAGCCGAGCGATCTGCAGAAGCCCGGCAGCAACTTCGGCGCGCAGATGTACGCGCCCGATCCGGCCGTGTTCGGCGACACCATGAAGCCGGCCATCGCGTTCAAGGGCACCCAGCAATTGTTCGGCGAGGACATGACCAACAACCTCGCGCAGGGCCTTGGCAACGATTCGCCGTATTACCGCAACGCTGTCACGATCGGCAAGGACCTTCAGACCTCCGGGGCGGCGTCGGGCGTCGATTTAACGGGCCATTCGCTCGGCGGCGGGCTGGCCTCGGCGGCCTCGGAAGCCAGCGGCTCGTCTGCCATCACGTTCAACGCGGCGGGCCTCGATCCCGGCACGGTCGCCCAGTACGGCGGCACCGCGCAGGCCAGCAACATCACCGCCTACCGCGTCGACGGCGATATCCTGACGGGCATGCAGGAAGGCCGCCTCGGCCCGATCAGCGATGGCACGGCCGCGCTGATGCCGAAGGCGGTCGGCACGCCGGTGACGCTCGACGGCACCAGCGTGACCACCGTCGGACGCCATTTGATGGGCGAAGTGTCGAACGGCCTGGGCCAACAGGTTTCCAAGGACGAGCTGAATCTCGCCTCCCATCTGAACTCATCGAACTGATGCGATACAAGAATGCAATTGCCGCCGGCACCGTCGCCGCGCTGATCGGCGCGGCGCTGCCGCTCGGCTGGCCCACTCAAGCGCAAGGGATCACCATGACTGGCTTCAAACGCTATGCGCCGGAAGAATTCTTTTCGGGGCAGCAGCTTACGCTGGCCCAGGCCATTCACGACGGCAACCTCGGCAGCGTGCAGCAGCTCGCGCCGAAGACGGAGCTGAACACGCCCGGCGCGAAGCACACCACACTGCTGTCATATGCCGTGCAGGAAATCGTGCCGGTCAAGAACGACGCGTCCAGCCCGCGCTACCAGATCATCTCGGTGCTGCTGAAGAACGGCGCCGATCCGAAGGCGAGCCTCGGCCCCGACGGCGGCTCGGTCGCCGAGCTCTCGCTGCGCGCCGATACGCCGAACCTGCTGCGCGTGCTGCTGGACGGCGGCCTGGATCCGAACTGGCTCTACAACGGCGACACGCCGATGCTGTTCGAGGTGGCCGAGAACAAGCTGCTGCCGCAACTGAAGGTGCTGATCGAACACAAGGCAAACGTCAACGCGCGCGATTCGCTCGGCAAGACGGCGCTGTTCCAGGCGACGATGATCCAGCAGTGGGACACCGTCGATTACCTGCTTGCGCACGGCGCCGATCCGAAGGTCGCCAGCGAGCTGGGCGTGTCGTACGGCTGGGTGCTGCAGAACGAACTGAAGCATCACGCCACGCCCGATTCGCCGGCCGCCGCGCGCATCGAGCAGATCCGCCGCAAGATCGTCGCTGCCGGCGCGCCGTGGCCGCCGCTCGATCCGAAGGCCCAGCGCGCGGCCATGCGCGCGCGCGGCGAGAAGGTCGTGACGCCGGCCGGTCAGGCGGACTGATGGCCGATCTGATCGAGGCTTTGCCGGCAGTCGGCCGGCGCACGGTGCTGGGCGCGTCGGCGGTGGGCTACGTGCTGTCGCTGCTGCTGCCGGCGATGTACTTCGAGAAGGCGCCGCCGCTGAGCGGCCTGGCGCTGCTCGGGCAGGGCTGGTTCGGCTTGCTGACGCTCAATCCGTCGTGGCTGGCCAATCCGCTCTACCTGGTCGCCGCGGTGCAGCTCGCCCGGCGTCGCGACGCCAGGGCCGCGGCATTCGGAGGCGCCGCGCTGGCGTGCGCGCTGTGCTCGTTCTTCACGAGGAACTGGTATTTCAACGAGGCCAATGCGACGCCGATCGCCGGCCTCGGGATCGGTTTTTATGTGTGGTTGCTGGCGCTGGCGGCGTTGCTGCTGGGCAGCCTGCGCCTGCGCCGGAGCGCCGCCGCGACGCACTGACTCGCGCGCGGGCCTTCGCCTCATTCGATTTTTTTTGACACGGGCAGTTTGCATGACGGATTCCGACAGCCGTATCCGCATCCACGAAGGCAGCATCACGCTGCCGACGGGTTTCGAGGATCGGACTACCAATCTCTTCGTGCCGGCCGACCTGGCCGCGCAGCCGAACCTCAGCGTCGCGCGCGACTGGTTGAAGGACGGCGAAGCGCTCGCCGTCTACATCGATCGCCAGAGCGCGTTGCTCAAATCGCGGCTGCAGGGCTATCGCCTGATCGCGCGCGCGGCCGAGCGGCTCGGCGCGGAAGACGGCGGCATTGCCGGCGAACGGATCGACACCGCCTACCGCAACGGCGCGAAAACCGTGTTCCAGCGGCAAGCGGCGTTTGTCGTCGCGCCGGGGCGCGTGCTGATCTTCACGGCGTCGAGCGCGAGGAGCTTCGGCGACACCTACAACGCACTCTGGCGCGACTGGCTCGACAGCTATCGGCCGGATGCGCCGGAACCGGCGCCGAACCAGGCCTGACCCGCGCAAAGGAGACGTATCGTGTACGAAGCGGCCCGCGTCACCGATCCGATCGAGCACACCAGCGCGCTGGCCGGCTTCCTGGTGGGCGCCGTGCTCGGTATCGCCCTGATTGCCGCCGTGGCGTTCGCCACGTTCACCTGCGGCTTCGGCGTGGCGCTGCTCGCGGGCATGGCCGCCGGCATCGGCGCGCAGGTGCTGTTGTCGTTAGGGGAATCGATCGGGAAGATGTTCAGTTCGCAATCCGGCGCGATCACGCTCGGCTCGCCGAACGTCTACGTGAACGGCAAGCAGGCCGCCTACGCCACGCTCAGCAGCGTGGCGTGCAGCAAGCACAACCCGGTGCCGCTCGTCGCGCAAGGCTCCACCAACATCTTCATCAACGGCAAGCCGGCCGCCCGCAAGGACGACAAGATCACCTGCGGCGCGACTATCTCGGACGGCTCGCACGACACCTATTTCCACGGCGGCACCCAGACCTGCCTGCCGATCGACGACGAAGTGCCGCCGTGGCTGCGCACCGCCACCGACTGGGCGTTCGCGCTGGCCGGGCTGGTGGGCGGGCTCGGTGGCCTGCTCAAGGAAGCGGGCGGGCTATCGCGCGCGGTGATGCCGTGCGCGGCGAAGTTCATCGGCGGCTACGTGCTCGGCGAGGCGGCGAGCCGCTACGTGATCGGCCCGGCCATCAACAGCGCGATCGGCGGGATGTTCGGCAACCCGGTGGACGTCACCACCGGGCGCAAGATCCTGCCGGCCGAATCGGAAACCGATTACGTCGTGCCCAGCCCGATGCCGGTGGCGATCCGGCGCTTCTATTCGAGCGACCTCGATTACGTCGGCACGCTCGGGCGCGGCTGGGTGCTGCCGTGGGAGCTGCGCCTGCACGGGCGTGACGGGCGGCTCTGGTACACCGACGCGCAGGGGCGCGAGAGCGGCTTCCCGATCCTGAAACCGGGCCAGGCCGCGTTCAGCGAGGCCGATCAGCGCTATCTGACCTGCACGCCGGATGGCCGCTACATCCTGCACGACGTCGGCGAAACCTATTACGATTTCGGCCGCTACGAGCCGGGCTCGGGCCGCATCGGCTGGGTGCGCCGGATCGAGGATCAAGCCGGCCAGTGGTGCCAGTTCGAGCGCGACAGCCGTGGCCGCGTGCGCGAAATCCAGACCTGCGGCGGCTTGCTGGCCGTGCTCGATTACGAGCCGGAGCACGAGCGGCTCGCCGAGGTGTCGCTCGTCAGCGGCGATCAGCGCCGCCTCGTCGTGGCCTACGGCTACGACGAAAGCGGCCAGATGGCCTGCGTGACCGACGCGAACGGCGCGGTGGTGCGCCGCTTCACCTATGCCGACGGGCGCATGACGAGCCATTCGAACGCGCTCGGTTTCACCTCGGGCTATACGTGGAAGGCCATCGACGGCACGCCGCGGGTGGTCGCCACCCATACCAGCGAGGGCGAGGCCTGGGCGTTCGAGTACGACATCGAAGGCCGCCGCACCCATGTGCGGCATGCCGACGGTCGCCACGCGCAATGGCGCTACGACGCGCAATTCCAGATCGTCGAGTACCTCGATTTCGACGGCCGTCGCTACGGGCTCAAGTACAACGATGCCGGCATGCCCGTGATGCTGGCGCTGCCCGGCGAACGAACCGTGATGTTCGAATACGACGACGCCGGCCGCATCGTTGCCGAAACCGATCCGCTCGGCCGCACCACGAAAACGCGCTACGACGGCAACAGCATGCGGCCCGTCGAGATCATCTTGCCCGACGGCAGCGCCTGGCACGCCGAATACGACCGACAGGGCCGGCTGCTCGCCACCCGCGATCCGCTCGACCGAGAGAATCGCTACGAATATCCGAAGGCGCTGAGCGCGCTGCCGATCGCGCATGTCGATGCGCTGGGCGGGCGCAAGACGTTCGAGTGGAACCGGCTCGGCGAGCTGGTGGCCTACACCGATTGCTCGGGCAAGACCACGCGCAATGTCTTCGACGCATTCGGCCTGCCGCTCGCGCGCGAGAACGCGCTCGGGCACCGCTTGTCGTTCGACCTGCGCCCGACCGGCGAGGCGCGCCGCGTCACCTATCCCGACGGCAGTTCCGAAAGCTACGAATACGATGCCGCCGGGCTGATGATCCGGCACATCGGGCTGGGCGGCCGGATGCAGACGTTGCAGCGCAATGCGCGCGGGCAACTCGTCGAGGCGGTCGATCCGGCCGGGCGGCGAACCCGCTACCACTACGACACCGAAGGGCGGCTGCGCGAGCTGCAACAGGCCCACGCGCGCTACGCGTTCGCGTACAGCGCGGGCGGGCGGCTTGTCAGCGAAACGCGGCCCGACGGCGTGCTGCGCCGCTTCGAATACGGCGAGGCCGGCGATCTGGCGGCGCTCGAGATCGTCGGAACGGCCGATGATCGCGCTCCAAACGATCGCCCGGTTCGCGCGATCCGCTTCGAGCGCGACCGGATGGGCAACCTGTGCGTGCAGCACACGCCTACCGAGGTGACGCGCTACGAGCGCGACACCGGCGGCCGCCTGCTCGAAGTCGCGAGCGTGCCGACCGCGGCCGGACTGGCGCTCGGCATCGCGCCCGACACGCTGACCTTCGAATACGACAAGGCCGGGCGGCTGAGCGCCGAACACGGCGCGAACGGCAGCGTCCAGTACACGCTCGACGCGCTCGACAACGTGTTGAAGCTCGCCTTGCCGCACGAACAGACGCTACAGATGCTGCGCTACGGCTCGGGGCACGTGCACCAGATTCGCCACGGCGACCAGGTCGTCAGCGATTTCGAGCGCGACGACCTGCATCGCGAGTTGACGCGCACGCAGGGGCCCCTGACCGAGCGGACCGCCTACGACCTGCTGGGCCGCAAGATCTGGCAATCAGCCGGCTTCCAGCCCGACGCGCTTGCGCGTGGGCAGGGCCAGCTGTGGCGCAACTACGGCTACGACGCCGCCGGCGAACTGGCCGAGAGTAACGACAGCCTGCGCGGCAGCACGCAGTTCAGCTACGATCCGGCCGGCTATCTGACGCAGCGCGTCAACACCGCCGACCGGCAGCTCGAATCGTTCGCCTGGGACGCCGCCGGCAACCTGCTCGACGATGCGCAACGCAGCAGCCGCGGCTATGTCGAGGGCAACCGGCTGCGCATGTGGCAGAACCTGCGCTTCGACTACGACGCGTTCGGCAATCTCGCGACCAAGCTGCGCGGCGCGAATCAGCGCCAGCAGTTCACGTACGATGGGCAGGATCGGCTCGTGGCCGTGCGCACGCAGGGCGCGCGCGGGGTGGTGGAGACGCGTTTCGCCTACGATCCGCTCGGGCGGCGCATCGCCAAGACCGATAGGACACTCGACGTGCGCGGCGTAACGCTGCGCGAGGAAACGAAGCGGTTCGTATGGGAAGGGCTGCGGCTCGCGCAGGAGGTGCGCGACACCGGCGTGAGCAGCTACGTGTACAGCCCGGATGCGCCTTACACGCCTGCGGCGCGGGTCGATGCGGTGAACGCCGAAGCGCTCGCAAACGCCGCGATCGACAAGGCCAGACAGGCGACGCGGATCTATCACTTTCATACCGATGTGTCGGGCGCACCGCAAGAAGCGACGAACGAGGCCGGCGACATTGTTTGGGCCGGCCAATACTCGGCCTGGGGCAAGGTGGTGCCGAACCAGCATGCCCCCGCCCGGATCGATCAGCCGCTCCGCTACGCCGGACAATATGCCGATGACAGTACCGAGCTGCACTACAACACGTTTCGTTTCTACGATCCGGATGTCGGCCGGTTTATCAATCAGGATCCAATCGGGTTGATGGGGGGGCTGAATCTTTACCAATATGCACCCAACTCAATCGCGTGGACCGACTGGTGGGGGCTGGCCGGCAGCTATACGCTCGGTTCCTATCAAATTTCTGCTCCTCAACTTCCCGCCTACAATGGGCAGACTGTTGGGACCTTCTACTATGTAAACGACGCGGGCGGGCTCGAATCGAGGACATTCTCTTCTGGAGGGCCGACCCCTTATCCAAATTATGCCAATGCCGGGCACGTGGAAGGCCAGTCCGCACTGTTCATGAGGGATAACGGAATTTCAGACGGACTGGTTTTCCACAACAACCCTGAGGGTACTTGCGGATTCTGCGTCAATATGACCGAAACGCTTTTGCCTGAAAATTCCAAACTTACCGTCGTTCCGCCCGAGGGCTCGATTCCGGTCAAGCGGGGCGCGACGGGCGAAACGAGAACATTTACAGGGAACAGCAAGTCTCCGAAGTCCCCTGTCAAAGGAGGATGTTGATATGTACGCAGACGATTTCGATGGCGAAAATGACGTTGCAAGTCTTGACGAGCTGATCGAGTTTCTCGATAGAAAGCCGGCATTCAATGCCAACAACTTCACACTGACGTTCGAGGACGATGGTTTTCCTCAGCTTAATATTTTTTTGAAAGACGAGATTGCCGTCGTGTATTACATGGATGCGGGCGAAAATTTTGTTTCACAAGGAAAATCCCAGGAAGATGCAGTCGAGACATTCTATGAAAACAAGCTCGGCGGTGAAGTTAAGCTGGCAAAGAGCTGCGTTGTTTCCAGGGACGAAGCAATCGAAGCAGCAAGGCAGTTCTTTTCCACAAAAAAGCGACCCGACGTGTTGTCGTGGGATGAACTTTGAAATAATCGAACTCGATCTCCACTCCTGTTTTTCATAAATGAGGCAGCAGAATTTCGAGGTATTTCAAACGGCGCGGAGGTTGTACGGCATCGGCTTGAAGATCGGCAACAAAACGCTGCCGATCTTCGATTTCGCGAAAAGGATGAACCACGAAAATCGCACCGTATTGATAATGGAGTGCGTAACCTCGCTTGCCGAAAGCAGTATTGGAAACTACGCGTTCGACGTATCGTACAGCGAACGTCATCGGATCGAAAGCTGTGCGGCCGGCAGCATCATGACTTCCTTACTCCGTTGGAAGCCATTCTCCCAAGTTTCAACTGGTCCGAAAATCACCGGGCAGGCCGCGCCGACGCTCACGGAATCGAATAGGCCGAGGCGTGTGTAAACCTCTCGCCGATGACGTTGTAGCGAGCCTGCATCGCGTCGAAGAAATACTCCTCGTCGCGGCGCGATACCTTGAACTCGCCCATGTTGGAGTCGAACACGGTGAGCCGCTGGTCGCGCTCGTTGCGCGCCGGTCGGTGGACCGTGATGGCATGGCCCGTGCCGAAGCCGATGAGGCCGACGACATAGTCTCCCGGTGCGCGAGTCAGGGCATGCATCGATTCGCCGTTGAACAGGTCCGTCGCGCGGCTGACCTGGACGCCTTGTTGGCGGAAGATCTCCGTGATCGCCATGTCGGTTCTCACCGAGGGATCGTGCGATACCGACTGGATGCTCTGCTGATAGCTGACGTAGTTGTTTTGCACGTTCTGGGCCCTCCCCAGGGCCGCCGGGGAGCGCAGCGCGGCCAGGCTGTCGGCGTTCTGCCCGGCGGCGCCTGATCGACGATTGGCGAGCCACTCCATGCTCAGCCCGTAGCACACACCCTCGCCGATCTCCTGTCCTACCGAGTCCGCCACCTGGCCCATGTTGTAGCGATTGCCGAGGAAGGGCAGCAAGGCATCGCGGGTGCGTTGCTGGGCCAGTTCCCTGCCGATGTGCTGGATATTCGACAGGTCGGGCCGCTGAGCCTGTTGCGGCGGAGTCGTATCGTGGGCGGGATCGGACAAGCAGCACAGGCGGCTGATCCAGGAGCGCGACCGGACAGCCGGCGTGGTCTGTGACTGCGGCGGGTAATGATTGATGCCGGTTTGGGAATGATGGGCGGGAGGCGCGTGCCGCGGAGGTCTCGAGGACGTGCTGCTGCGCTGCGAGCGCATGGACGGTGGCAGGGCACCATAGGGGTTCGGCCGCGCGGACGGTTCGCCCGAGACCGACGGCGACGCATGCTGCGTGGCGGATTGCGGATCGTGCGATGGATGGCTGGTATAGGGGTTGTAGACCGGATTCGACTTGGGGAAATGAGAAGACATGAGTCGTGTACGTGAAAGTCAAAAGTCATTCTGATATGGCGACTCCTACTCTAGAGACTCGGCGCAGGCTTGGCGGCGATGCAGGCGAAGAAGTAGGGCAATTGGCGAACACGTTCCATCGCGCCGCGATCCGTGATCGAACCTCCATGCCTCGCGCAAGCCGCCGGCATCACTCGCGCCGTTGAGCGCAACTCATGAGTCGGCGTGTCAGAATCCCGAAGCAAAATCCGCGCGGTCGTCCCGACCTCGTCCCCCCGTCGTTCATTCCTATCGGAGTTGTCATGCAGGTTTCTCATCGCCGTTTCGGCCGCACCGGCTGGGACGTTTCGGAAGTGGGTTTCGGTGCCTGGGCGATCGGCGGCGCATGGGGCGACGTCTCTGACGCGGATGCGCGCCAGGCGCTGCACGCGGCGCTCGACGCCGGGGTCGATTTCATCGATACGGCCGACGTCTATGGCGACGGCCGCTCGGAGCGGATCATTCGCGAGGTATTGAAGGAGCGCGGGGGCCAGCGTCCGATCGTGGCGACCAAGGCGGGGCGCCGGCTCGATCCGCATGTGCTGGAAGGCTATACGAAGGCCAATCTCGAAGCCTTCATCGATCGCAGCCGCGAGAATCTCGGCGTCGATACGCTCGATCTGCTGCAACTGCATTGCCCGCCGACGGACGCCTATTTCCGCCCCGAACTGTTCGAGGCGCTCGACGAACTCGTCGCGGCCGGCAAGCTGCGCCATTACGGCGTGTCGGTCGAACGCGTCGAGGAGGCCTTGAAGGCGATCGAGTATCCGAACCTGGTGTCGGTCCAGCTCATCTACAACCTGTTCCGGCAGCGGCCGGCGCAGTTGCTGTTCCGCGAGGCGATCGCGCGCGATGTCGCGATGATCGTGCGCGTGCCGCTGGCCAGCGGCATGCTGACCGGCAAATTCACGGCGCAGTCGAGTTTCGCGGCCGACGATCACCGCAATTTCAACCGTCACGGCGAAGCCTTCGACGTGGGCGAAACCTTCTCCGGCGTGCCTTACGAGGTTGCCCTGGAAGCCGTCGAGGCGCTGCGCCCCCATGTGCCGCAAGGCGCGACGATGGCGCAGTTCGCCCTGCGCTGGATCCTGATGGAGCGGGCCGTGTCGGTCGTCATCCCCGGGGCGAAGAACGCTGCGCAGGCGAAGGGCAATGCCGAGGCGAGCGCGCTGGCCCCGCTGCCCGAGGACAGCATGGAACAGGCGCGGCGGATCTACGATCAGTTGATCGCGCCGCACGTCCATCATCGCTGGTGATCGGAGCCGCCGCTGCCGGCACGCGAGGCGCGCAGGCAGCGGCGCCGCTTGCCTGCGATCCGTCGCGGCCTGGATTGCCCCCGCAATCCCATCCGAGCGGCCGAGCCCGATCGATCAAGCCGTTTCCGGAATCACCATCCGCACCACCAGGTCGATATACGCATCGTCGATCTCGGCATAGGGCATCAGCAAGCGATAGTAGAAGGCACCAAACAGCAGGTCGATCATGACCGCCTCTTCCTGCGTCGACATGCCCGCCATCTTCAGGGCATTGCGTCCTTCCTCGCGTCGCGGCCCGATCCATTTCTCCCAGAATTCGCGCGCCAGCTCCGGGTCCGACTGCGCCGCGCCGATCAGGTGACGCAGCAACTCGCGGCGTGAGGGATCGAGCGCGCGCGCGAAATCGCGAAGCACGTTGCGGAAGGTTTCGCGCGGCGTCGAGCCCCGGGGGTAGACGATATGGGGCTGGATGTCCGCGAGGAAGGCATCCATGATCACCGCGGCGGCATTGGGCCAGCGCCGGTAGATGGTCGTCTTGGCCACGCCGGAGGTCGTCGCGATCCCGTCGATCGTGACGCGGCTCGGGCCCAGTTCGCGCGCCAGCTGCAGCGCCGCCGCCTGCACCGAAGCCGTTGTCGCGTTGCTCCTGGTACGTCCCGCGCGTCCTTTCTCCATCGTCATCCTGTCGATTCTCCTTGTCGCCGGGGCCCGCGGGCCTCCATCCACACCCAATTCATTCGATTGACATCGCTACGATGCGTAGCGTAATCTCCGCCCGAAACGCTACGAATCGTAGCGTATTTATGGGCGTGCTGCCCGGCGGCGCTTGCACGATCGACTCCCGATCCGGTCAAGCCGCGCCGCGACTCGCGCCATCCTGATCGGAAAGGAACATGGCAGACAAGGAAGTCAATTCGCAGCGGGGCGAGGATAGGGGCGTTCGAGCGGTATGTGTCTACTGCGGGTCGTCGCCCGGCGCCGATCCCGCCTTCATGGAGGCCAGCCAGGCGCTCGGGCGGGCATTGGCGCGGGCGAGGCTAAAGCTGGTCTATGGCGGCGGAACCACCGGCCTGATGGGCGCGGTGGCGCGTGGCGCGCTCGACGCCGGCGGGGAGGTCGGCGCGGTCATTCCGCGCTTCCTGATCGATCGCGAGGCAAACCAGGCATCGCTGACGATGTTCGAGGACCTGACGATCACCGACACCATGCACGAGCGCAAGCACCGGATGTTCGAGCGCTCGGATGCGTTCGTGGCACTGCCGGGCGGCATCGGAACGGTCGAGGAGATCGTGGAGATCATGACCTGGAGCCAGCTCGGCCGCCATCGCAAGCCGATCGTGCTCGTCAACACCAAGGGTTTCTGGAATCCGCTGCTTGCCCTGCTCGACCACCTGCGCGAGGCCGGCTTCATCCATAGCGGGCACCTGTTGCAGCCGATCCTTGCCGAGCGCGTGGAGGACGTGGTGCCTGCCATCCTGGAGGCAGCCGTTCCCGCCGGAACCTCGGGCGAGGGTGAGCCCTCGATCGTCGGGACGCGCTAGCCGGCAGGTTGGTTCCTCCGCCGACGCGGCTTGCGCCGCCCGCTCACCGGCGCAACATCTCCGCGATCGTCTGTGTGAGCAGGGTCTGCCGGTTCGCCTTGCGCTGGACCATGCTCACCGAGCGGATGAAGGTTCGCCCCGGCAGCGGCACCAGCCGCAGGTTCGGGTCGCTGCGCCATCCGCCGCCGCGCAGCACCGGCAGCACGCTCACCCCCACGTTGCCGCGCACCAGCGAGACGATCGTCTCGATCGAGTTCAGCTCCAGGTATTCGCGCGGCGCGATGCCGAGCTCGGCCAGCGCGCGGTCGATCACCACGCCGGTCGGCACGCGCCGGTCGAAGCGCAGGAATTCACGCTCGCGCAGGATGCGGCGCGCGTCGTCGCCGGGCGTCTCCCGGCTGGTCACCAGCATCAGCGGCTCCTCGTAAAGCGGCGTCCAGGCGAGCGTCTCGTGCAGCGCGCCCTCGGCGCTGTCCACCACCACGGCGAGGTCCACGTCGCCATCCTCGACCATGTGCGCCAGCTCGTTCGAGCGTGCCGAGGTCAGCCGCACCTCCAGTTCCGGATGATCGTTTTTCAGGTGCGCGATGGCCAGCGACAGCCCGCCGATCACCGATACCACCGCGCCGATGGTGACCGAGCCGCGCATGGTGTCGCCCGTGCTGGCGGGCAGCTCGTCGATCAGGGCGAGTATGTGCTCCACCTTGGCGCAGATCTCCCGGCCTTCGCGCGTGAGCGCGATCTGGCGCGCGCGGCGGTCGAAGATCGACTTGCCCAGCGCTTCCTCGAGCCCGCGCATCTGCAGGCTCACGGCGGCTTGCGTGAGCGCGGTCTTCTCGGCCGCCGTGGCGAACGAACCGCTGCGCGCCACGGCCTGCAGGGTGCGCAGCATGCGTAAGGTGAGCATGTAAATTAAATTTAAGTGTCGAGAAAAAATATTAAATTTTTTTGCCCGCGCGTTCAAGATAATCCAGGTATCGAGGTGGGCATGCGTGCCGCCTCCTTCCTCATTATCGGGATCCGAACTTCCATGACGAGCTTCGACTGGCAGAACCCCTATCCGACACCGCGCCTGCCGGTGTTCGCCCGCAACATCGTCTCGACCTCGCACCCGCTGGCGGCGCAGGCGGGGCTGCGCATGCTCTGGAAGGGCGGCAACGCGGTCGACGCGGCGATCGCGGCGGCCGCGGCCATCACCGTGGTCGAGCCGGTCTCCAACGGCCTGGGCAGCGACTGCTTCTCGCTGGTCTGGGACGGCGCGAAGCTGCATGGGCTGAACGCCTCGGGCCCCGCGCCGGCGGCCTGGAGCGTCGATTATTTCCGCCGCAAGTATGGCGAGGAAAACGGGCTGGCGAAGCAGCCCAAGCGCGGCTGGGACACGGTGACCGTGCCCGGCGTGATCGCCGGCTGGGAGGCGCTGCATGCGAAGTTCGGTTCGCTGCCGTTCGCTGACCTGATGGAGCCGGCCATCGAGATCGCCGAGCGCGGCCATGCCGTGGCGACCATCGTCACGCGCAAGTGGCAGGCCGCGATTCCCGAACTGCATAAGCAGCCGGGGTTCGCCGAGACCTTCATGCCGCGCGGGCGCGCGCCGGAAGTCAGCGAGCGTGTCTGTTTCCCGGGCCACGCGGCCACCCTGCGCCGGCTCGCGGAAAAAGGGCCGCGCGACTACTACGAAGGCGAGATTGCCGAGCGCATCGCCGCCTTCGCGCGCGAGGGCGGCGCGGCGCTCACGCTGGACGACCTGC
This sequence comes from Burkholderia sp. Ax-1720, assembly GCF_011753035.1. Lineage (NCBI taxonomy): Bacteria > Pseudomonadati > Pseudomonadota > Betaproteobacteria > Burkholderiales > Burkholderiaceae > Burkholderia > Burkholderia sp. Ax-1720. Next base: position 32,645 of record NZ_VWWK01000048.1, read on the forward strand.
GCGGCTATCGCCCGGAATGGGTCGAGCCGATCGGCAAGGACTATCGCGGCTACACGGTCCACGAGATCCCGCCGAACGGGCAGGGCATCGCGGCGCTGATCGCGCTGGGCATCCTCGAGCAGTTCGACATGAGCGCGTTGCCGCGCGACAGCCTCGAATCGCAGCATCTGCAGATCGAGGCGATGAAGCTCGCCTTCGCCGATGTCTACCGCTACGTCGCCGATCCGCGCTCGATGGAGGTCACGCCCGAGCAGATGCTCGATGCCGCCTACCTCAAGGAGCGCGCCAAGCTGATCGACCCGAAGCGCGCCACGCACTTCGGCTTCGGCATGCCGCGCTCGGGCGGCACGATCTACCTGTCCGCGGTGGACGAGCGCGGCATGATGGTGAGCTTCATCCAGTCGAACTACATGGGCTTCGGCTCGGGCGTGGTGGTGCCCGGCACCGGCATCGCCCTGCAGAACCGCGGCTGCGGCTTCTCGATGGATCCGGCCTCGCCGAACGTGGTGGCGGGCGGCAAGCGCCCGTTCCACACCATCATCCCGGCCTTCCTCACGCAACAGGTGAACGGCCGCCAGGAGGCGGTGATGAGCTTCGGCGTGATGGGCGGCGACATGCAACCGCAAGGGCATCTGCAGTCGGTGGTGCGCATGCTCGATTACGGCCAGCAGCCGCAGGCCGCCTGCGACGCGCCGCGCTGGAAGGTCAACCGCGATTTCACGCTCGACATCGAGTCGACCTTCGACGCGCAGACGGCACGCGGCCTGCAGGGCCTCGGCCACGAGATCAAGGGCATCGACGACCCCTACATGGACTTCGGCTCCGGCCAGTTCATCTGGAAGCTCGATCGCGAGGATCCGGAACGCGGCTACGTGGCCGCGAGCGATACGCGACGCGACGGGCTCGCCGCGGGTTTCTAGTCGGCCGGCGCCTGGCCGCGAGTCGGAGTTCCCGGCTCGCGGCGCGCGGCCATCGATGAGTAGAACAAAGCAAAGTGGGGAAGACTGGCATGGATATCGGGACATCGGCCGAGCAGGTCGCGCTCAGCCGCGGCATGATGCGCCGCATCGTATTCTCCTCGTCGATCGGCAACGCGCTCGAGTGGTTCGATTTTCTCGTCTACGGCTACTTCGCGCCGATCATCGCGAAGGTGTTCTTCCCCGTGCACGACGAATGGCTGTCGACCCTGCTGGCCGTCGGCACCTTCGGCATCTCCTTCCTGATGCGGCCGCTGGGCGCGATCGTGCTGGGCATCTACGGCGATCGCCACGGGCGCAAGGCGGCGCTCACGCTGGCCATCGCGCTGATGATGGCCGGCACGCTGGCGATGGCGGTCATGCCGCCCTATGCGTCGATCGGCATCGCGGCGCCGCTGCTGATCCTGCTCGCCCGCCTGGTGCAGGGTTTCGCGGTGGGCGGCGAGTTCGGCAGCGCGACCGCGCTGATGGTCGAGCACAGCCCGAACCGGCGCGGCTACTTCGCCAGCTGGCAGTTCGCGAGCCAGGGCGCGGCGGCGATCCTGGCGGCGGCCTTCGGTTCGCTGCTGGCCTGGTGGCTGCCGCCCGAGCAGCTCCAGTCCTGGGGCTGGCGCCTGCCGTTCTGCTTCGGGCTGGTGCTGGGGCCGGTGGGCTGGTACATCCGCTCGCACCTGGACGAGACGCCCGAATTCCTCGCCAACCAGCGGGCCGAGTCCATGCAGGCCGCGCCGCAAGGCAAGGCGCCGGGGCTCGGCCGTCAATGGGGCAGCCTGCTGCTGGCGGTCGGCATCGTCGCGCAATCGACGGTCGGCGTGTACATCCTGCAGCTCTACATGCCGATGTACGCGGTCAAGCAGCTCCACATGGCGGCGGCGACCTCGTTCGGCGTGGTCGTGCTCAACGGCGGCCTGCAGTTCCTGCTCTCGCCGGTGATGGGCGCGCTCTCGGATCGCATCGGGCGCGTGCGCATCATGCTGACCACCTCGATCCTGCTCGCCACGCTCACCTATCCGATGTTCGCGCTGCTGCAGCGCCATCCCACCCTGGGCTGGCTGCTCGTGCTGCAGGCCGCGGCCGGCATCTTCAAGGCGGCGTATTCGGGGCCGATGCCGGCCCTGATGTCGGAGATCTTTCCCGTGCGCGTGCGATCGGCGGGGCTGTCGATCGCCTACAGCCTCGGCGTGACGCTGTTCGGCGGTTTCGCGCCGACGATCGCGGAGGTGTTCATCCACGCGAGCGGCGATGTGCTCGCGCCTGCGTACTACGTGTCGCTCGCTGCCGTGATCTCGGGGGTATCGCTTGCCGTCGTGGGTTGGCGACGGCGAGATCGCGTTGGCGGCCGGCTTCGTTAGTCAAGTGTACGAAACGTCGGTCGCTTCAGGCCGGCATGCGGTCGTCGGTCGAGACGAACGCGCGTTTCATACGATCTCCAGCGGCCCCGAGCCGGGCAGGCTGCTCACCAGCCCGGCCCCGATCAGCCTGGACGGCGTGTAGGCGCCGCCGGCCGGGCGAGTGCGCATCAGATGGTCGACCACGGCCAGCGCGCCGTTGACGGTGAGGCTGTACACATGGTCGGTACGCACGCGCGCCGTCCTGCGCTCGCCTCGCGCATTGCGCACCTCTCCCCAGACATAGGTGGCCTGTCCGGCGCGCCGACGCGCATCCGGGCCGGTGACGGTCCTGCCGATGCGGGCCTTGAGCAGGTCCTGCACGGCGCGCAGGCCCAGCAGCGGCCGGACCAGGTTGCCGAGCCGGGCGCCGAGGACCATGCCGGCCGAGGCGGGGATGAACACCTCGATATTGGGAATGCCCGTGGTGGCGTAGGCCGTGGACACGTCGCCCCACGGAATAGTCATGGCGTTCTTCTCGCCATTGCCGAAGTCGATCCGGCGCACGCCATGGGCGAGCGGCACCGTCACGATGCGCCCGTCGCGACGGACCTTGCCGCCTTGCGGCATGCCCTCGACCAGGGTCTTGGCGGTGCCGGGCGAAAAGCTCGAACTCGAATCGAAGCCGAGGGCGAGATGCGTGGCATCCGGCAGGGCGGCCTTGAGCGCGGCCGCGACGCAATCGGTGGGAATCACGTCGAAGCCGACGCCCGGGCAGATCGTGATGCCCGCCTGCCGGGCGCGTTCGTCGAGCGACCGGGCATGCTCGAACACGGCGATCTCGCCGGAAATATCGAGGTAGTGCGCCCCGGCTCCGAGGCAGGCCTCCATCATGGGCGCCGCGGTCGCCGAAAACGGGCCGGCGCAGTGCATCACCAGCGTCTGGCCGTCGACCTGCCGCGCCACCTCCCCGGGGCGATCGAGGTCGAACACGCGCGCCTCCAGGCCCAGCTCCCGGGCCAGTGACTCGACCTTGTCGCGGTTGCGGCCGGCCAGCACCGGCCTGAGCCCGCGTCTTGCCGCCTCGCGCGCGATCATTTCCCCCGTATAACCGTTCGCTCCGTAGAGCATCCAGTCCGGCGTGCTGTGCTGTTGGTTCATCGGCGTGGTCCCTGGTGCGAGTTGCGCTGCTTGTCGGTCCTGATGGAGGTTCGACCTTAACGTTCAAGTGGTATTGAAGGTCAATAGGCGCGCGAGGGCAAGGAGAGGCTGGCCGAAGCGTGCCGGTTCTTCGCGGCATAGTGGTCCAGTTCCGGCGCCCTCAAGTGGTCCTTCAGTTGGTCCTCGACGATTCGTATAGTCACCCCCATGGAAGCATGACCACATGGGAGGCTCAATGCAGGCGCTGGTACAGAGCCTCGAACATCGAGGCGGATCCGTCGTGATCCTGGGTTTGTCCCCGGTGGACACGCCCTTGCGCTATCAGGAAGGGCAATATCTGAGCATCGCATTGCCGGGCACGGACGCGCATCGTTCCTATTCGATGGCTTCGCCCTGCCGCGCTGACGGCAGGATCGAACTCCACATCCGCCTGCACGAGCAGGGGCGGTTCTCGCGCATGCTGCGCGAGCAGATCCGGGTCGGCAGCACGCTTGAACTGTCCGGGCCCTACGGCGATTGCATCTGGCGGGTCCCGGCCGATCAGGATGCCAAAGTGATCCTGCTGGCGACCGGAACCGGCATCGCGCCGCTCAAGGCGATGCTCGAGAGGCACCTCGCGACGGCCGTGCGCAACGAAGTCTGGTTGTACTGGGGCGGCGACCGGCCCGGCGATCTCTACGCGGTCGACGCCTTGCGCTCGCTCGAGCGCGAGTACCGCCATTTCCATTTCGTGCCGGTCATGCGCACCACGAGCCCGGATTGGGAGGGCGCGACGGGTTTCGTCCAGGACGTGGCGGCCGCCGCCCATCCCTCGCTCGGCGACGCGTATGTATTCGCGTGCGGGGCGCCGGCCATGGTGCGAATGGCGCGCGAGCGACTGGTATCGCGCTGCGGCCTGCCCGAGGACAGGTTCTTCTTCGATGCGTTCGAGGCGTCCGCGGCTGCCGCCGTGATCGACGCGTCGCCGGACGCGAGCATCACGGTTGCGGTGTCGCTGCCCGACGGGACGCGCCGATCCCTGCGCTGCCCGGTCGGCGCGTCGCTGATGCAGGCGCTCGCCGCCGAGCACGTCGTGGAGGCCATCTGCGGCGGCAACCAGTCATGCGGCACCTGCCGCGTGAGGATCGACGAGACGGACCTGCCGAGGCTGCCGGCGATCTCGAGAGCCGAGAAGCGCCTGCTCGGCGCGCTTGCCGCCAGCGGGCCGTTCGACCGGCTTTCCTGCCAACTGGACATGCGAGCCGAACACGAAGGCCTGCGGCTGACCATACCCCCGAAAGACTTTTGACCAGGAAGACCATGCAAGACGAATCGCTCATGAACCCGCACGACAATCCGCTCGAGGCCGTGGGCCCGCATTACGACGCCGCCCAGATGCTGATCGCGCGCGAGCACACACGCGCCGCCGTCGAGGCGATCGCCGCCGCCATGCAACCGGGCATGGCCGAATCCGAGGCGATCGAGACCGCCAAGGACATCCTGGCCGACATGGGGCTGCTGCGAGGCTGGCACGACGTGTACGTCCGTTTCGGCCGAAACACCGTGCAGATCGGCGGCGCGCCGGCCGACCCGCACCGCGTGCTGGGCGAGGACGACATCTTCCTGGTCGACATCGGGCCTTGCTGGCAGCGCTGGGAGGGCGACGGCGGCGACACCTTCGTGACCGGCTCGAACCAGGAGATGGCGCGCTGCGCCGAGGACGTCAAGGCGATCTTCCACGAAGTGCGCCGCCATTGGCTGAGCACCGGCGCGACCGGCAGGCAGCTCTACGAGTTCGCGAAAGCCAGCACAGAGCGGCGTGGCTGGGAGCTGAACTTCGACTTGCCGGGGCATCGCATCGCCGATTTTCCGCACAAGGCCATCGTCAACGTGCCCTTGTCCGGCATCGAATTTCGTCCCTCGCAGGAGCTGTGGGTTCTCGAGATCCATATCCGCGACAAGGACCGTCGCTTCGGCGCGTTCTTCGAGGACATGCTGCTCGACGATTCGTATTTCGAGCGATGAGCGCCGCAGTCGCGCAATCGGGCTGGCCCGGCCTCAAGGCGTGCCGCGCGGCCCATGCCCCGTCCAGCGCTTGAACGCGCGCCGGAAGTTGTGCGCGTCGCTGAAGCCCACCTCGTGCGCCACGTCCTCGATCGAGAAGCGCGGGTTGCTCAGCAGCGTGCAGGCGCGCTTCCTGCGGATCGTGTCGATCACCGCCTGATACGACACGCCCTGGTCGGCGAGGCGCCGTCGCAGCGTGCGCTCGCTCATGCACAGTTGCGAGGCGATCGCCGCGAGCGTCGGCGCGTGCCGCAAGTCGCGCCGCACGATCCGCTCGATCGATTCGAGGAACTCGCTGCCTTCGGGTTCGGGGGGTAGGGCACCCTGCAGGAATTCGAGTACCTGGCGATGCGCGAGCGGGTCGTGCGTCGCGATCGGCAGCGCGCCGAGCGCGGCATCGCAGGACAGCAGGTTCTGCTCGCGCTCGAAGCGGATCGGGCAGGCGAATACCTGCTCGTAGTGCCCGGCATAAGCGGGCGGCGGATAGCTGAGTTCGATGCAGCTGGGCTGGAACGCCGGGCCGGCGAGCGAGCGCCCGATCTTCATGAAGCTGGCGAAGGCTTCCTCGACCAGGAAGGCCTCGATATCCGGTTCGAGGAACACATTGGTGGCGCGGATCGACAGCGTGCTCGCATCCGAGACCAGCTCGAAGCGCATCAGCGGGCCGGTGTGGCGCTGCAGCTCAAGGCCGACCGTGATGGCATCCTTCAGCGTCGGGCTGGTGAGCATCGCGTAGCCGACCAGCCCGATCGAGGCGATCGTCTCGCTCATCCCCAGCTCGATGCCGAGCGCCCGGCGCGGCGCCATCTCGATCGCGCGCCGGATCATCGTGCTGGCCTGGCGCAGCGAAATCCGGCACGAGGGGTTCGACAGATCCGCGACCTCGAAGCCCAGCCCGAGGCACAGCCGCGTGGGATCGATGCCCAGTTCCCTGCTTGTCTCCGCGAGGCACCGCAACAGATGGACCGGCAGATTCGCCGTCGTGTAACGGGCGGTATCGTCCATGGATGCTCCCTGTTTTTTTCCATGGATTGTACTCGTCCCGCCCGGCCGGGTCGCCCCGGCCGCCATTGCCCACATCCAGGCGGCCCGGCGTCAGAAATAGTGGCGCAGGCCGACGGTCGCGCCGAGCTGGTTGCTGCTGGTGCTCGGCGACTGGCCGTTCACGCCCACCAGTTGCGCGCCGATCAGGCCGCCGCGATAGACGGCATAGTCGACTTCCGCGTAGAGCATGCTGCGCTTGGACAGCCGGTAGCCGGCGATCAACTGGAACTGCCGCGCCCGGCCGTCGAAGTCCGGCGTATAGCCGGACTGGGTGGTCCACCACATGTTGGCCGCCGCGGTGAAGGTGGAGGTGAGGCGGTAGGCCAGCCCGGCCAGCGCCATCCTGCGGCGGCGGAAGCCGCCCGGCGCCGACGGATCGACCACCTGCTCCGGCGAGATGATGCCGAGCCCGGCGAGATCGGTCGGACTGAAAGGGCCGTTGCCGAACGAGGTGAAGTCGTTGTCGCGCGCGTTCACGATGTAGCCGGCGTTGACGGTCGCGTCGCCGACCGTCAAGGTGCCGCCGCCGGTGTAGACGTCGAACTTGCCGTGCGTGAAGTCGTCCCAGGAGCGCATGAAGGAGGCGCCGAGCGTGAAGGGCCCCTTGGCCGGCACGTAGGCGACGGCGCCGCCCAGCTGGCTGCCGAGCACGCCGCTGCCCGCCTGGCCGCCCGGCGCGTACTGCGCGAGCAGGATCAGGCTGCCGAGTTGCGCGCCGTACTGGATCATGTTGCTGGTGCGCGCGGCCGCGAGCATCGTCTGCTCGGGCTTGAACAGGTTGAAGTAGGGGTCCTGCGGGCCCGCCCACAGGTTCGATCCGTAGGTCAGCGACACCATCTCGAAGGGCACGTTGTACTGGCGGCCCAGCGAGAGCTGGCCCAGCGAACTGGAAGTCAGCCCGACATAGGCGATCTGGAAGAAGTTCGGCGAGCCGGCCGGCACGATGCTGCCGCTGTTGGGGCCGAAATGGCTTTCCACGTTGAACTGCGCGGACAGCCCGCCGCCGAGGTCCTCCTGTCCCTTGAGGCCCCAGTAGCTTTCCGTCAGCCCGCCGCCGTCGGTCATCGAGACCTTGCGGCCGGTCGAGACCGGCGTGCCGTCGGCGCCGTAGGACACGCCGTGCGTCTCGTAGCGGATGCCCGCGTCGATCACGCCGTAGAGCGTCACGCCGCTTTGGGCCTGCGCCGCGGCGCAGGCCAGGACCATCGTCGCGCAACAGGCCGCGCGAATGCCTTCATGACGATTCATTCTGGACTCCGCATCGAACCGGGGCCGGCGATGTCGCCCCGCCGGGAATGACTGTAGAAAGCCAAATTTTCCGGAACCAAGGCCGTGGCGGCCAATCTCGTGGTGCGCGGCGGCCAGGGTGCCGCGCGGCGAAGCGATCGGTTGGTTCAGGGCGAGGCGCGCGCCACGCTGCCGGGCAGCGTGCGGCGCAGCGCGAGCCGCACGCAGGGCACGGCGGCCAGCACCGCCAGGCACAGCACGTGGGCGAGGCGCGTGCCGCCGAGGCGATCGAGCAGCGCGCCTGACAGCGCCGTGCCGATGCCGGCCGCGAAGAAGGTGACCACCAGCGTGCGGGCTACCAGCGAGCCGTCGGGGTCGAGGTCGGAGAGCATGCCGGTCAGGAAGGGCACGATCACGAAGAACGCGCTGTTGAGCACCAGCTGGCTCAGGAAGTAGGCGCTGCCGCCGGTCGCGCCGAAGAACCACTCGATCGATCCGATCATCGCGAGCTGGGCGGCGCCGATCAGCAGCAGGCGATGCCGCCGGCTGGCGGGATGCGCGGGAATCGCGGCGCCGACGAAGCCGAGCAGGGACGATACCGACAGCAGCACGCCGATGGTGGTGGGCGCGAGCCCGGCGCGCGCGCCGACGAAGCCGGCGATCGCCCACTGCGAGGCCTGCACGCCGTAGATCAGCGCGGTGACCGCCCAGATCGCGGCGACCGGCTGCCATGGCGGCGCGTGGGCACGCACGCGCGCGGCTTCGGGGGCGGCCGCGAAGGCGCCGATGCCGCGGATGGCCGG
>NZ_VWWK01000049.1:0-40872 GCF_011753035.1 Burkholderia sp. Ax-1720
CGCGCGGCTTCCTCGCAGCCGTCGGGCGCGCCGGCCATGCTCGCGCGGATCGCCGCGCAGCGCCCGGCCATGCCGGCGTCCGCGAGGATCCTCGCCAGCGCGGCCGACAGGGCCGCGCCATCGACCGGCGCGTCGAGCCGCAGCCCGCAGCCGCTGTCGGCCACGCGCTGGGCATTGTCGAACTGGTCGTGCGCGGACGGCATCACCAGTTGCGGAATGCCGGCCTCGTAGGCCAGCGAGGCGGTGCCGATCCCGCCGTGATGCACCAGCGCGCGGCAACGCGGCAGCAGTTTGCGCAGCGGCAGGTAGCGCCGGCGCAGGAATCGCGAGGCATCGGGCTCGCCGTCGCGGCGCGCCGTATCGGGCGTGATCAGGATGCCGCGCACGCCGGTGGCGCGCATCGCCGCGTTCACGGCCGCGGCGAACCCGGCGCCGTCGACCAGCGTCGAGCCGGCCGTAAACACCACCGGCGGCTCGCCCGAGGAGAGGAACGCCTCGAGTTCCGGATCGGGCGCCGGATCGTCGATGTCGTTGAACAAGGGGAAGCCGGCCAGCCGGTGCCGGGCGGGCCAATCGGGCTGCGGGGCCGCGAACCAGGCCGGGAACAGGCACAGCACGCCGTCGGTGGAATGCAGCCAGCGGCCCAGGATGCGCCGCGCCGGCGCGAGGCCCAGTTCGGCACGCAACGCGTTCAGCCGCGGCCCGCAAACCTTGTCGAGCACGCCGCGCTCGATCAGCGTCATCACCGCGGCGCGCACGCCCAGCGGCAGCCAGCGCGGAATCGTCAGGCGCTTGTGGGTGGGCGGCGCATGCGCCGACAGCAAGGTGGAGGGCGACACCTGCACCGAGACATAGGGCGTGCCGTGGCGCTCCTGCAACAGCCGCGCCGAAAACGCCCAGAGCGTGCCGACCAGCACCGTGTCCCGGTCGATCAGTTCGGACAGCTTGTCGAAATGCGGGCGCATCGACGGCGCGATCACGCCCCAGAGCGTGCGGAACGAGGTGCGCGGGTTCCACAGCGCGGGATCGGCCATCGCCTGCGCGTACTCCTCGGCGGTGCCGATCGCCACGAAGCGAAAGCCGCAGCGCAGCGCGCTGGCCTCGAACTGCGGATGGGTACAGAACACGACCTCGTGCCCGCGCTCGGCGAGCGCGCGTCCAACGCCGAGCAGCGGGTATACATCACCCGCCGACCCGATCGCCGTGATGATCATCTTCGACATCGACACCGCCTGTGTTGCGCTGGAGGGAATCATCGGCAGCCGTCGCCTCGCCTGCCCGCCCGCTCGCGCGATCAGGGCAAGTCGGGCGCATCACCCGCCTCGCCCGCCGCATTCGCGAGGGGACGCAAGACGACGGAAACCGCCGTGGATCAGGACAGCACCGGCATCGGCGAGAGCGACTCGAAGGCGCCGTCCTTGGCGGTGGCGCCGCGCTCCTCGCCGAAGTAGCCGAGGATCGCGTTACGCACGCTCTCCTGCTGCTGGCGCCCTTCCAGATCGAGGAAGTGGCCGGCCTTGGGGATCGTCTCGAACTCGGCGCGGCGCACATAGGCGCCCAGGCGGCGCACCTCGGCCGGCGTGGTGTATTCGTCGAGCTCGCCGTTGATGAACTTGACGCCGCAACCGATCCGCGTGAATTCGTCGAGGTACTTCTCGGGCTGCATCTCGAGGATCTGGTTGACGTGGAAGGCCACCTGGTCCTGCTCGTCGCGCGGCAGCTTGGTCAGGTAGCGATAGTTGTAGAGCTTCATGATGCGCGGCAGGTAGCGGCCCACCGTGTCGTTCAGCAACTGCGCCGCATGCAGGTTCTCGCCCGCCGCGATGTGGTCACGCGCGCGCGTCACGTAATCGATCATCGCGTCGTTGAGGAAGGGCGAGAACGACGCGATCACGGCGCGCTGCACGCTCGGGCAGCCGCGCGCGAGCGCGAACAGCGAAGCCACCCCGCCCCACGAGACCGACAGCAGGTAGCTCGGGCTGAAGCGCTCGCAGAGATGGAGCAGGATCTCGACCTCGTCGTCCTTGGTCAGCACGAACTTGCTGTTGTTGTGCTGCCGGGACTGGCCCGCGTAGGGCAGGTCGAAACAGATCGAGTTGAGACGTTCACCGAGATAGCGCACCGTCTGGCCGAACGATGCAGTGGTGGCGAGCGCGCCGTTGATGAGGATCACCGTCGGATAGGACGGATCGAAGACGTGATGCTCGACGTACACCTTCAAGCCGTTCGGCAGCGGAACGACCAGTTTCTCGATAGCCATGGCATATCTCCGGCAAGGAACCCGGCAAACAAATGCGATACGCGCTGCTTGCGCGAGCGCGCCCCCGTAGCACGACCACGCGGCGAACAGCGTGGCGGCTACTTCCCTGTGCCGGAGTCCTCACCGTCTCGCGACGATGCGGCCGCCCTCGGTCTGACGCGAAAATTTTTCCGCCCAACAACCTCGTGGCCCCCGGCGCCTCGTAATAATTACTTCAGACGCATGTCGTTATTTCCGATTCGATGCTGCCCTGTTACTGCCAAAGTGCACCGTCCGGTACATCTGCATGGGTATGAATACTAATACGCGGAACTACAAAAACTCAACCAATTCAGATTAATTTTAGTGTTGGAAATTTGCATTGCGACAGCCATGTTTCATGGAAAATTACCTCGAAAATCCTCATGGAAAAGCGGCCTTCATGGCGTTGTCATATTTTTTGTGCTAGACGCCCGGCACCGTCCTGTCAGATCTATCAGGTGCAGCATTTCGGGGCGGAATCATCGCTAAGACTGCTTTGTAGTCAACGACTTGGACGTATTGCTGCATGACAACAGCCGAACCCTCCGAAGACGAGCCGCAGCGGCGGCCGGGGCGCGCCGGCCGCAATCACTGTCATCAAGGTAACGAATTTCCGATTCCAGACCAATTTGAATACGAAAAAATTGCACCGTTTAAACGTCTTAAACATAATTCACTGTTTTACAGAAGCCCCTCATTCTGTTTTATTGGCTAAAGATTGGTAACGCCGACCGAGCCCCGAACGTGTCCCCGGTAATTCTTTCGAGCAGCCGACAGGGTCGGCGCCCCGCCTGCTGACACGCCCTGCCATCCCGTTTTTTGTTGATTGAACGTTCAATAAAAAATAGATAGGATGCGACCTTCTGTCCTCCAGCCACCTTCCCCGCCATGCCCAAACTCGGAATGCGCGAAGTGCGACGCGCGCAGTTGATCGAGGCGACCCTCTACACGATCGACGAAGCCGGCCTGCCCGGCACCACGCTGGCCCTGGTCGCGCAGCGCGCCAAGATCTCGACGGGCATCGTCAGCCATTACTTCGGCGACAAGGATGGCCTGCTCGAGGCCACCATGCGCCACGTGCTGCGCGATCTGTGGCTCGCCACCTCGCGCCGGCGCGGCGCGGCGGCGCCCGAGCCGCGCGAGCGGCTGCGCGCGATCGTGGCCGCCAACTTCGACGACACCCAGGTCAGCGCGCCGGTGATGAAGACCTGGCTCGCGTTCTGGTCGCAGAGCATGCACCAGCCGCAACTGGGCCGGCTGCAGCGGGTCAATACGCGGCGGCTGCACTCGAACCTGTGCGCCGAGTTCGCCAGGCTGCTGCCGCTCGAACGCGCTCGCGACGCGGCGGTGGGCCTGGCCGCGCTGATCGACGGGCTGTGGCTGCGCGGCGCGCTGGCGGGCGGCCCGATCGACACCCGCACCGCCCAGCGGCTCGCCAACCAATACATCGACCAGCAGCTCGCGCCGCAAGCGGCGGCGCCGGGCCTCGCTGCTCACTGATCAGGAGAACTTCATGACGGTCTACGGTCTGCAAAAACTCTACATCGGCGGCGCCTACGTGGACGCCACCAGCGGCATCAGCTTCGACAGCTTCGATCCGGCCACCGGCGAGCATCTCGCCACCATCCAGCAGGCCGGCGAGGCCGACGTGCAGCGCGCCGTGGACTCGGCGCGCGAGGGCCAGCGCGTGTGGGCCGCGATGACCGCCATGCAGCGCTCGCGCATCCTGCGCCGCGCCGTCGAGCTGCTGCGCGAGCGCAACGACGAGCTGGCCGAGCTGGAGATGCGCGACACCGGCAAGCCGATCGCCGAGACGCTGGCGGTGGACATCGTCACCGGCGCCGACGTGATCGAGTACTACGCGGGCCTGGCCACCGCGATCGAGGGCCTGCAGATCCCGCTGCGCGAGGAATCCTTCGTCTATACGCGGCGCGAGCCGCTCGGCGTGTGCGCCGGGATCGGCGCCTGGAACTACCCGATCCAGATCGCCTGCTGGAAGACCGCGCCGGCGCTGGCCGCCGGCAACGCGATGATCTTCAAGCCCAGCGAGGTCACCCCGCTGTCGGCGCTCAAGCTCGCCGAGATCTATACCGAGGCCGGCGTGCCGGCCGGCGTGTTCAACGTGGTGCAGGGCAACGGCGCGGTGGGCGCGATGCTGACGGCCCATCCCGGCATCGCCAAGGTGTCGTTCACCGGCGGCGTGGAAACCGGCAAGAAGGTGATGTCGCTGGCCGGCGCGTCCTCGCTGAAGGAAGTGACCATGGAGCTGGGCGGCAAGTCCCCGCTGATCGTGTTCGCCGATGCCGATCTCGAGCGCGCCGCCGATATCGCCGTGACCGCCAACTTCTTCAGCGCCGGCCAGGTCTGCACCAACGGCACGCGCGTGTTCGTCGACCGCGCCGTGAAGGACGCCTTCATCGCGCGCGTGCTGGAGCGCGTGGCGCGCATCCGGGTGGGCAAGCCGTCCGACGCGGCCACCAACTTCGGCCCGCTGGTGAGCCCCGCCCAGCTCGACAAGGTGCTCGGCTTCATCGAGAGCGCCAAGGCCGAGGGCGCGAAGCTGCTGGCCGGCGGCGAACGCCTGACGCAAGGCCACTTCGCGAACGGCCAGTACGTCGCGCCGACGGTGTTCGCCGAATGCCGCGACGAGATGCGGGTGGTGCGCGAGGAAATCTTCGGGCCGGTGATGAGCATCCTCGACTTCGCCACCGAGGAGGAAGCCATCGAGCGCGCCAATGCCACCGACTACGGCCTGGCCGCGGGCGTGGTGACCGAGAACCTGTCGCGCGCGCACCGCGCGATCCACCGGCTCGAGGCCGGCATCTGCTGGATCAATACCTGGGGCGAATCGCCGGCCGAGATGCCGGTGGGCGGCTACAAGCAGTCGGGCGTGGGCCGCGAGAACGGCATCACCACGCTCGAGCACTACACGCGCATCAAGTCCGTGCAGGTCGAGCTGGGCCGCTACAACCCCGTGTTCTGAAACAAGCCAAGAAAGGAGCCAAGTCATGACGACGCGCGAATACGACTACATCATCTGCGGCGCCGGTTCGGCCGGCAATGTGCTCGCGACGCGGCTGACCGAGGACGCCGATGTCACGGTGCTGCTGCTGGAAGCGGGCGGCCCCGACTACCGCTTCGACTTCCGCACGCAGATGCCGGCGGCGCTCGCCTACCCGCTGCAGGGGCGCCGCTACAACTGGGCCTACGAGACCGATCCCGAGCCGCACATGGACAACCGCCGCATGGAATGCGGGCGCGGCAAGGGCCTGGGCGGCTCCTCGCTGATCAACGGCATGTGCTACATCCGCGGCAACGCGCTCGACTACGACAACTGGGCCACCCACCAGGGCCTGGAAGACTGGTCCTACCTCGACTGCCTGCCCTACTTCCGCCGCGCGGAGACGCGCGACGTCGGCCCCAACGACTATCACGGCGGCGACGGCCCGGTGTCGGTCACCACCAGCAAGCCGGGCGTGAATCCGCTGTTCGAGGCGATGGTGGAAGCCGGCGTCGAGGCGGGCTACCCGCGCACCGACGACCTGAACGGCTATCAACAGGAAGGTTTCGGGCCGATGGATCGCACCGTCACGCCCAAGGGCCGGCGCGCCTCCACCGCGCGCGGCTACCTCGACCAGGCCCGCGCGCGGCCGAACCTCGAGATCGTCACGCACGCGGTGGCCGATCGCGTGCTGTTCACCGGCAAGCGCGCCACCGGCGTGGCCTACCTGCGCGGCGGCCAGCCCGTGACCGCGCACGCGCGCCGCGAGGTGCTGGTGTGCAGCGGCGCGATCGCCTCGCCGCAACTGCTGCAGCGCTCGGGCGTGGGCCCCGGCGCCTGGCTGAAGGAACTCGACATCCCGGTGGTGCTGGACCTGCCCGGCGTCGGCAACAACCTGCAGGATCACCTGGAGATGTACATCCAGTACGCCTGCAAGGAGCCGGTCTCGCTCTACCCGGCGCTGAAATGGTGGAACCAGCCGAAGATCGGCCTGGAATGGATGCTGAACGGCACCGGCCTGGGCGCCAGCAACCATTTCGAGGCGGGCGGCTTCATCCGCACGCGCGACGACGACCTCTGGCCGAACATCCAGTATCACTTCCTGCCGGTGGCGATCAACTACAACGGCTCGAACGCGATCGAGATGCACGGCTTCCAGGCTCACGTGGGCTCGATGCGCTCGCCTAGCCGCGGCCGCGTGAAGCTGAAGTCGCGCGATCCGAACGCGCATCCGAGCATCCTGTTCAACTACATGGCCGAGGCGCTCGACTGGCGCGAGTTCCGCGACGCGATCCGCGCCACGCGCGAGATCATGCGGCAGCCGGCGCTGGACCGTTATCGCGGCGAGGAGTTGAACCCGGGCGCGAACCTGAAGAGCGATGCGGAGCTGGATGCCTTCGTCAGGCAGCGCGCGGAAACGGCCTTCCATCCGTCGTGCTCGAACAAGATGGGTTATGACGACATGGCCGTGGTCGATCACCAGGGCCGCGTGCACGGCATCGAGGGGCTGCGGGTGGTGGATGCGTCGATCATGCCGATCATCACCACCGGCAATCTCAACGCGCCGACCATCATGATCGCGGAGAAGATCGCGGATCGGATTCGCGGCAAGGCACCGCTGGCGAGATCCACGGCGAAATACTTCGTGGCGAACGGGACGCCCGCCCGGGGCGGGAAGCCGGCTCGGGCGGTGGAACTGGTTTGAGCCTGCGCTGAATCGCGGGAATGCGAAGCGCCGCTTACCTTGTCAGGTGGGCGGCGCTTTTTACTTGGAGCGGCGTGGCGAGGTCCGGACCGGCAACCGGCGCTCTCCCGGCGAACCAGCGCGCTCTCAAGCCACCGGCGTGAGCAGCGGTTCGCCGGCGAAATGCGCGGCGAGGTTGTCGCGCACCAGCCCGCCCATCGCCTGACGCGTCTCGATGGTGCCGCTCGCGTGATGCGGCTGCAGCAGCACGTTCGGCAGCGCGAGGAAACGCGCATCGATGCGCGGCTCGTTCCAGAACACGTCGAGCGCGGCGCCGGCGATCGCGCGGCGTTCCAGCGCGTCGAGCAGCGCGGCTTCGTCGACGGTCGTGCCGCGCGACACGTTGACGAGATAGCCCTTCGGGCCCAGCGCATCGAGCACGGCCGCATCGACCAGGTGGCGCGTGCCCGGCCCGCCCGCGAGCGTGACGACCAGCAGCTCGCACCAGCCGGCCAGCTCGTCCAGCTTGTCGAAGAAACGATGCGGGCTGTCCTCGCGCCGCGCCACATCGAAATAACCGAGCTCGACGTCGAAGCCGGACAAGCGGCGCGCCAATGTCGAGCCGATCCGCCCGAAGCCGACGATGCCGACGCGCTTGCCGTACAGGCGCGTGACGAGCGGCATGTCGCCGTCCTGCCAGGCGCCCGAGCGGACGTGGGTGTCGCCCGCGCCGATGCGGCGCATCATGGCGAGTGCCAGCCCGACGCCGAGATCGGCGACATCGCCGGTCAGCACGTCGGGCGTGTTGGTCACGCGAATGCCCCGCTCGCGCGCGGCGGCAAGGTCGATCGCATCGGTGCCGACGCCATAGCAGGCGATGATTTCGAGCTTCGGCAGCGCGGCGATCAGCGCGGCATCGGCGCCCAGATCGCCGCGCGTCGCGATCGCGCGCACGGCGGCGCCCTGTTCGGCGAGGAACGCCGCGCGATCGGGCGCCTCCCAAAGTCGATGCACCTCATAGGCGCTGGACAGCCAGGCATCGTCCCACGGCTGGTAAGGGCCCGTCATCAGCAGCGCGGGCCGCTGGGTCGAATCGTGCGCCATCTGCGCTTGCTCCTGTGGAAATGGAATGGAAAAACAGCCGGGCCCATCGCATGATCCGGCTCACCGGGCTCGCTCAGGCTTGCCGCGCGAGCCGGTCGGCGGCCGGCGCCGGCTGCGCTTCTATCGCGTCGAGCGGATCGTCGAGATCGCGGTTCAGCGTCTCGGGCATCCGCGCGGTGGCGAACAGGGTGATCAACGTCAGCACCGCCAGGTACGCGGCGATCGGCACCCAGGCGAGCACGCCGGCCGCGTGATCGCCGCCGTGCAGCACGATCACGGCCGCGATGATCATCGCCCCGACCAGCGGCGCGATCCCCCCCGCCAGCACCGCGGACACTTCGCGCGAGAACGACACGCCCATGTAGCGATGGCGCGCGCCGAACAGCTCGGGCAGCAGCGCGGCCTGCGCGCCGAGCATGCCCCAGTTGGCGAAGCCCTGCGCGATCGAGATCGCGACGAGGCTCGCCACCACGTTGCCCTGGCTGAAGATCCACCACACCGGGAAGGCGAGCGCGAGCTGCAGCCATGCGAAGCCGCGATACACGCGCACCCGGCCGAATCGGTCGCTCAGCCGTCCCGCCAGCGGCACCGTGCAGGCGCCGACGGTGGCCGCGCACACCAGCGCGAGCGCGCCGATCGGCCCCTTCAGGCCGATCACGCCCGCGAGATAGCTGACGGCAAGCGCCTGGTAGATCGACGAGCCGCCGTTCTCGGCCATCCGCAGGCCGATGCCGACCAGCAGCGTGGGCCTGGAGTGCCGCATGGCGCTCTTGAGCGGATTCGCCGCCAGTTGCGCGCGCTTCTCGAGCCGCACGAAGGTGGGCGATTCGTGCAGGCGGATGCGCATGTAGAGGCCGACCGCGACGATCACCGCGCTGCACAGGAACGGGACACGCCAGGCCCAGCCGTCCGTGACATGCCCGAGATTGGCGAGCATGACGAAATAAACCGCTGCGGCGAGTACCGTGCCGAGCTGAATGCCGAGAAACGGCAGCGAGGCGTAGATGCCGCGCTTGCCGGCGGGCGCGTATTCGGTCATCAACACCGCGGCGCCGGCCTGCTCCGCGCCGGCGCCCAGCCCCTGCAGGATGCGCAGCGCCACCAGCAGCGCGGGTGCCCAGTAGCCGGCCGTGGCGAAGGTCGGCAGCAAGCCGATCAGCGTGCTCGCGACGCCCATCAGCAAGACCGTCGCGGTCAGCACGAACTTGCGGCCGATCCGGTCGCCGAGCACGCCAAACACGACGCCGCCGAGCGGACGCACCGCGAAACCGACGAAGTAGGTGCCGAAGCTCGCGATCAGGCGCATCTCCGTGGTCTGCGCGGGGAAGAACAGCGGACCGAACACCAGCGCCGAAGCCAGCGTGTAGAGGGCGAAATCGTAGTATTCGAGCGCGCTGCCGAGCGAGCAGGTCCATACCGCGCGCCTGAGCTGCCTGGGGTCGACGGCGCGGCGTTCGCCGGAACCTGCCGACGTGCCGAAACCTGCCTCGTGCCGCGCGGGCGGCGGGGAAGTCTGATCCATCCTTGTCTCCTGTCTCCTGCTTCCGTTCCTCAACCCGTCCACGCGACGCGCGGCGGGACATCGGCCCGCTCGCGCAGCGGGTTCCTTCGGGGATGCGGGTGCCGGCCGGGTGTGCCGCGCCACCGTCGCTCGAACGGCGTCGGTTGGGCGGCCATCAGCGAAGCGCGGCCGGTTTTTGTGCTGCAGGTATCTTGAGCCGCCGATCAACCGCCGCGCCAATAGTCTTTTTTGATTCGGTGATCACGGGATCTGATTACCGACATCGACGGATAGGGTTGGTTGCATGCGGGTTGTCCCGATGTCGACCCGATGATTGGCGCGGGGCTCGTGTTACTGGAAGGCGCGGACATGGTAGACGGAAGCCACGGGCGAACCGGCAGCGATCGCGCAAAGCTCGACCGTCACGCTTCCGGCAGACGATACATAGGCATGCCAATCATATCCGGCACCGGGATAAGCATCCGGAGTCGCCAGCAAGGCCATGCCCGGCGCCGCGCCCGCCATCGCCACGCTGCTCGAGGTACAGGCGCCGGCCGCGAGCGGGCTGCCGCCGAGACTGCCACTGGTCGCCTTCAAGGGCAGCACGTCCTGCCCGTTGACCGTCAGGCCGTTGGCAATCGAGACCGCGCCACTCGCGCGATCGATCTGCAACGGGATACCGCGGAAGCTGCCGTCGTCGGAGAAATTCGCGAACTCGAGATTGGACCCGCTGTTCGAGCCGGTTTCCGCCGTTCCGTCGGTCAACAGTTTCCAGCGCGTCGCCCCGCCCGCGGCCCACTGAATCGCGCGCTGCTGGCCGGCTGCATACTGCATCACGTGATCGAACTCGCCTTGAAACGGCAAGGGTTGGACGCCCGGGGACTGGTTGCCGAGCGAATTCGACGCCTGGAATTGAGAGAAATTGCCGATGCGGCTCGTATTCACCGTGGCGTTGACGCCATACCCCTGGTTGTTGAAAATCATCCGGCTCGGATCGATCGTGACGATCGTGGTGGGATCGTCCACCCGCAAGCCGTCTTGCGACGCGTTGTAGAGTTGCCCCGGGCCGAAGCTCACGCGCCCATTTCCCCACTGCTTGATATAGACGTCGATCCCGTCCGGGCCGCCGCCCGGCACCGGGAATCCGGCCGAGGCGATGGCGCCGTTGATCACGATGGGGGATTCGGCTGCCAAGGCATCGTTCACATAGATGCCGTAGGTAAACGATCCGTCGGAGATGCTGAGGTCGCTGAAGAATATCTCGCGATTCGGACTGTGCGCCAGGGCGTTGTCGATCTGGTAGTTGACGCCGTCCTCGAAGGCCAGCACGTTGCCGAAATACACGCCGCCCTGCCCGCCGCCGACGTGGTAGCCGATGTTCGAGAACGTGATGGCGCCATGGTCCAGGAAGATGTCCGAGCCCTCGGCATTCGATGCCGATCCATTCATCTTCAGGCCTTCGTTTTTCACCTGGATATTGAAATGGTCATAGCTGAAGACATTGACGTTATCCAGCCAGATTCCATCGAAAAGATTCGATCCGCTCTGGTTGAATGCTCCCGCATTCACGTCCGTCAACGCGTTCCCGTTCTGCATGCGTTGGAGATGCAGCGCGGAGCCGCCCGTCATCGGCATGCTCGACTGAATCGTGAACCCCCTCAGGCTCCATCCCGCCAGCGAGGTCGTGCCGTCGCCGACCACGAGCAGATCGGTCGATGCATCGGCACCGCTGTAAAGCAGCGTCGTCTGCCCCGAGCCGGCGCCCACGATGCCGACGTTGCTCACCACCGGCAAGCTATGCGAGGTCGAAAACACGCAGGTTCCCGCCGGCAGGTCGAGCTCGGTACCTGGCTTCAGGGCGGCGAATGCAGCCGTGAAGGCCGCATCGTCGTTCGTCACGCCGTCGCATTTCGCCCCGAAGTCCTTGAGGTTCAGGCGATCCGCAAGCTTGCTGCCGACCGATCGCGCGATCGCCCCCACCGCGGCGGCCTGATATTGCAGTTGGCTGGTGGCACCCAAGGCGCTGGTTGCCCCGGTACCGCCGGCAGCCAGGCCCAGTGGCGCCGACAACGCGGAAATCGACCCGCCGCTGATCGCGACATTGTCGAAGCTCGCGACACCGCTCGCGGACAGCGAGGTGAATGCGCCGGATGCCGGCATGGTCGCACCGATAGCGGTGTTGTCGAGCGAGCCCGCCGACTGGGCGTTCGCTGAGATCGATAAGGACAAGATCAAGGCACTGCCAATTACCACCAGATTTTTCGACATGGTATCCACCGGTCAATATGCGTCAATGATGATTTCCAGCGTGAATAGCTGGTTGAGGAATTCCCCGAGCCGGCGCACCGGCTCGGCAAGGCATATATGAATCGATGGAGGCGTGGCGCGACAACGGCTCGGGAATGTCGTCGCCGAGACCACACAGGGGCTTGCTTCGCCTGATTGCCGGGTCGCCGAGAGGATGGGGATCAACGAGACGGAATGGCTCCGCCGGCATGGTCGATGAAGGCGTGCCTGGTGGCGAACAGGGCGTCCGCCAGCGCTGTCGAGATGGACGACGTGACCATCCCCGGCGTCACGCGCGACGCCGGGCCCTGCCTCGTCAAGGATTGACGAGCGGCTTCATCTGCTGGCCGAACACCCAGCCTTGCGCGGCGTCCCAGTCGGTGCGCCAATCGAACACGCCCAAGGTGCCGGGATACGCGCTCTTGACCGCGTTCCAGGCCTGCACGGCCTGGCCGATCGTCATGAAATTGGTCTGGCCGGGATTCACGCTGAAGCCGACCACGACATGGCTCGGCCCCAGGGCATTCATCCACTGCACCACGTTGTCCCGCACGTAGGCGGGATCGGCGAGATTCGGGCCGTCATAGTATTGCGGCGCGCAGTAGTCGAGCGCGCCGCCCGCCAGCAGGGCCGAGCAGAAGGCCAGGTCCACCTGGCTCCACGGCGCCGGCGCCGAGGAAATGACGAAGCCGGGATAACGCGCCTTCAGTTGCTGGCCGATCCAGGTCATCTCGGTCACGTTCGGCGTGTCCGAGGCTTCGTAGTTGTCCCAGTCGATGCCGTCGAAGCCGCCCAGCTGGGTGTAGATGCGCGCGATGCTGTCGACGAACGCCTGGGAACGCGCGCGGTTGTCGAAGCTCACGTTCTGCTGCGCGCCGCCGATGCTCAGGATCACCTTGCGCCCCTGCGCGCGCACTGCCTGGATGTCGCCGACCAGATTCGCCGCCGCTGCCGCGTTGGCCGGCGCCGTCCACTGCACCGCGCCCGTCGTGCCGGGCTGGCCGCCGACGGGCGTGGCGGCGAACAGGTAGATCAGGTTGTAACGGCTGTCGACATCGACGATCCGCGGCTGCGGATCGGCCCAGCCGGCCCAGTAGGTGCCGACGATATGGGCGGGCAGGCCCGCTGCATTGCCCGAGCACTGGGTCGGCGCCCAGTAGTAGGTGCTCTGCACCGGATTGGTGTTGTCGCTGTTGTTGCCGCCGACGGCCTTTTCCAGGTACAGACTGCCCTGGTATCTCACCACGGTGCCCAGCGGGTAGTCATGGTTGTCGGCCCAGTCGACGATCGTGCAGGCACGGTCCGCGAGCGGCGGCTGGACCGCCCAGCTGGCATCCTGCACGAAGGATCCGCCGGTGTTCGACGTGATCCACAGCTCGCCGTTCTGGTGCCGCAGATACGAGCCCGGGAATTTGAGCGGCTGCAGGGACACACCCTGCCCGCTCAAGCCCGCTTGCGCGCACCAGGTGGCGTCCTGGTCGAACAGCGCCGAGCCGTCGGGCGCATCCTTCCTGACGCGGCCGTTCTGGTGGCGCAGGAACTGCCCCGGGAAATTCCTCGATTCGAAGGAGTAGCAGCTCGCATCCGCCCTGCCCGGCTCGACCTTGAAGGAGGCATCGTCCCGATCGCCGCTCGCGCTGGATGCATTGATCACCGACGTGTAGCCCAAGCCATTCTGATGGCGTGCCACGCGATCGGTGAAGCCGGGCGTGGTCACCTGGAAGCTCTGATACGCGCCGGCAGGCAGGCTGAGGGTGTTGACCGCGTCGGCCAGCGCATCGCCGCTCGCCAAGGCGGCGGCCAGGGCGGCCAGCAGGCTCAGGCCGGAAGCCAGCCGCGGCGCGACGAGCGGGCGATGGAATCGGGAGAAGATGGGCACGATGGGAATCCTCGATCGGGGCCGGCAGAGGCCGTTCTTATGAAATGATTTCATTATCGAGAACTGCCAAAATCGGGCGGTCATGGAAAAGCCCGACACGCCGATCAAAAACCATTCGCATGACAAACATTTCAGCGATACCGAACAGCTTCGCGAGCCGCCCGCCTAGTCCGCCACGTACAAACGAAACTGTTCCCGAAACGTCGCGACCAATAATTCAATCGCTTCCTTCTCGTCGCCTTCCGGATTCCGAATCAAGACGATCTCGTGCTCGTCGATCGGCGGCAGTCCGTCGAGCACGCGCATGCGCGACGTGACACGCGCCCGATCCACCAGGGTCACCCCCAGCCCCGCCTCCACGCAGGCATTGATGGCCTGGCTCGACGCGCTTTCGATGATCACGCGCCAGGCCGCGCCGGTCTGCTTGAGCGCGCTCGTCATGGCAAGGCGATACGGACAAGGCTCGGCATACAGCGCCAAGGGCAGCGGCTGATCCGCATCGAGCACGAAGGCGCGGCTGCAAGCCCATACCGGCGTGGTCACCGTCAGGAGGTCCGCGCGTCGATGCGCCTGCATCGGCTGCACCACCAAGGCCAGGTCGAGCTTGCCTCGCGCCACCAGCTCCCGCAGCTCGAAACTCGGCCCGGTGCGGATCTCGATCACCACGTTCGGCCAGCTCGCCGCGAACCCGGGCAGCAGGTCCCGGATCACGTGCGCCGCGTATTCATCGGGCAGCCCGAGCACGATGCGCGCCGCCACCGACTTCCCGCGAATCTCCTGGAGCACGCGGTCATGCGCGCTGAGCAACTCGCCGGTGCTGGCCAGCAGGCGCTTGCCCAGCGCCGTCAGCGTGACGCTCTGGTTGTCCCGCTCCAGCAGCCTGCCGCCCGCCACGGCCTCCAGCCGCTGGATATGGATGCTGACCGCCGCCGGGCTCTTGTGCACCAGCTCCGCCGCCGCGCGGAACTTGCCCAGGCGCGCCACGGCATGAAAGGTACGCAGCAGCTCGATGTCGAGAATGGTGTCCATATGGTTCAAGTTCATTGAACGACTCGGCCAGTATATTTTGATTTTCTAATCGACGTCGGGCACTTAGGCTGGGTGCATGAACAAAGCCGAGCCGTCCTGCCTCGCCCCCGGCGCCGCGAGCCTCGAAGCGCGCCAGATACCGCTGCCGATACTCGAATGCCTGATGGTGCTGGCCTGGAGCTCCGGCTTCGTCGGCCTGCGCTTCGCCGCCGATTACGCGCCGATCTACCTGATGGTGTTCTGGCGCTGCATCGTGCTGTCGATCGGCCTCTGGCCGTTCGTGGCGCGCGAGATGCGCTCGGCGTCGCGCGCCACCTTGCTGCGCGAGGCCGCGATCGGCGCGATGGCGATGGGCGGCTACCTGGCCGGCGTGGCCAAGGGCATCGAGTTCGGCGTGTCGGCCGGGCTCTCGGCCTTGATCGCCGATCTGCTGCCGGTCGGCACGGTGCTGATCTCCACCCTGGTCTTCAGGGAGCGCAGCCCGGCCGGCGTCTGGGCCGGGCTGGCGCTGGGCGTGATCGGCGTGCTGCTGGCCAGCCGCGACGCCTTCCGGCTGGGCGCCGCGCCCACCTGGGCACTGGGCCTGCCGATCGCCGGCATGCTGTCCCTGGCGGCCGCCGCGGTCTGGCGCAAGCGCCTGTCCACCGGAGCCGGCCATCTGAATCCGATCGCCGCCTTGTGGCTGCATTGCGTGGTGACCGGCATCCTCTTCCTGTTCCTGCAGGGCGCCCAAGGCAGCCTGAGGCCGGTGCCCACCTGGGGATTCGCGGCCGGCATGGCGTGGACCGCGATCCTCTCCACGCTCGGCGGCTACGGCCTTTACTGGCTGTGCCTGAAGCGCTCCTCGTCCGCGCGCGTGTCGAGCGTGCTGTTCCTGAGCCCCGCCGTCACCCTGGTGTGGGCCTGGGCGATGTTCCGCGAACCGCTGAGCTGGCGCATGCTGTTCGGCGCCGCGGTGGCCGGAGCCGGCATCCTGATGATCGTCCGCAGCCGGCACGAGGGCGCGCGCTGAGGCTGCGCCGGCGCATCGTTTCGAATCGCATTCGCCGCCGCTGCCAAACAAACTCTCCGCATCGACGGGGATTGTTTTCCCCAACCCGCACTTCCCGTCATCGATTCGCGCTACCCTGCCCGAATCGAACGCTTCCCCCTCACCTCGCTATCCTGTCTCGCGCATATCCATAGCGCGATTGGTACCATAGCGTTCCCGACACCGGCGGCTCCGGTGCCCGCGCGGCTCCCCCGCGCGCGCCGGCCGCCGCACCGCCCCGATTCGACCGTGAGCCAAGAACCGATACTGACCGTCTCCCATCTGTCGAAAACCTACGCGTCCGGCTTCAAGTCGCTCGACGACGTCAACCTCTCGATCCGCCGCGGCGAGATCTTCGCGCTGCTCGGCCCCAACGGCGCCGGCAAGACCACCCTGATCAGCACCATCTGCGGGATCGTCACGCCCAGCGAGGGCAGCGTCTCGGTGGGCGGCCACGACATCGCCCGCCACTACCGCGCCGCGCGCACCATGATCGGCCTGGTACCGCAGGAGCTGACCACCGATTCCTTCGAATCGGTCTGGAACACCGTCTCCTTCAGCCGCGGCCTGTTCGGCAAGGCGCCGAACCCGGCCCACATCGAGAAGGTGCTCAAGGACCTCTCGCTGTGGGACAAGCGCGACAGCAAGCTGATCACGCTGTCGGGCGGCATGAAGCGCCGCGTGATGATCGCCAAGGCGCTCTCGCACGAGCCGCGCATCCTGTTCCTCGACGAACCCACCGCCGGCGTGGACGTCGAGCTGCGTCGCGACATGTGGAAGCTGGTCGACCAGCTGCGTGCCGACGGCGTGACCATCGTGCTCACCACGCACTACATCGAGGAAGCCGAGGAGATGGCCGACCGCATCGGCATCATCAACGGCGGCAAGATCATGCTGGTGGAGGAGAAGACCGAGCTGATGCGCTCGCTCGGCAAGAAGCAGCTCACGCTGCAGCTCGACGCGCCGCTGGCCGCGATCCCGGCCGCGCTGGCGGGCTTCCGCCTGGAGCTGGCCAAGGACGGCAGCGAGCTGGTCTACACCTACGAGGTCGAGCGCGAGCAGGCGATCGCCACCCTGCTCGGCGCGCTCGCCGAGGCCGGCGTGCGCTTCCGCGACCTGCAGACCTCGCAGAGTTCGCTCGAGGAAATCTTCGTGAGCCTGATCGACAGCGGCCGCACCGCGTCGAACACCGCCACCTCCGCCTGACCGCCCGACAGGACAACGAATGACCAACTTCCATGCGATTCGCGCGATCTACCGCGCGGAAATGGCCCGCACCGCCCGTACCCTGACCCAGAGCATCATCGCGCCGGTGATCTCCACCTCGCTCTACTTCGTGGTGTTCGGCTCGGCGATCGGCTCGCGCATCAGCGCGGTGAACGGCATCAGCTACGGCTCCTTCATCGTGCCGGGCCTGGTGATGCTGTCGCTGCTCTCGCAGAGCATCTCGAACGCCTCGTTCGGCATCTACTTCCCGCGCTTCACCGGCACCATCTACGAGGTGCTGTCGGCGCCGGTGTCCTACTGGGAGATCGTGGCCGCCTACGTGGGCGCGGCCGCCACCAAGTCGGTGATCCTCGGCGTGATCATCCTGATTACCGCCAGCCTGTTCGTGCCGATGCACATCCTGCATCCGGCCTGGATGGTGCTGTTCCTGGTGCTGACCTCGATCACCTTCAGCCTGTTCGGCTTCGTGATCGGCATCTGGGCCGACAGCTTCGAGAAACTCTCGCTGGTGCCGCTGCTGATCGTCACGCCGCTGACCTTCCTCGGCGGCAGCTTCTACTCGGTCGACATGCTGCCGCCGTTCTGGCGCGTGGTCACGCTGTTCAACCCGATCGTCTACCTGGTGAGCGGCTTCCGCTGGGCCTTCTTCGGGCTGGCCGACGTGCACGTGGGCATCAGCCTGGCGATGACGCTGGCCTTCCTGGTGGCCCTGCTGTTCGTGGTGGCCTGGATCTTCCGCACCGGCTATCGCCTGAAGAAATAAGCCTCGCCGGCAGCACCGGGGCGCGCCGCGGCCATGGCGCGCCTGTTCCAGTGCGATGCCGAATTCGTTCTATGGCGGGGATTAATGGCCACGTCTACTGACACGGCGCCGCCTCGTTCCGAGGCCGGCCCCTGCCAGAGGACGCCATGCCCGCCGCCGCCCCTTCCGCTCCAGCCGCTCCAGCCGCCCCTTCCGCCCCGCGCGCCAGCGCCGCCGCCCGCCTCGAACGCCTGCCGTTCTCCGGTTATCACAAGCTGATCTTCGTGATCGTCGCGATCGCGTTCTTCTTCGACTCGGTCGACCTCGGCACCATGACCTTCGTGCTCGGCTCGATCCGCAAGGAGTTCGGCCTGAGCACCGCGGCCGCCGGCCTGGTGGCCAGCGCGAGCTTCTTCGGCATGGTGCTGGGCGCGGCCGTGGCCGGGTTGCTGGCCGACCGCTTCGGGCGCCGCCCGGTGTTCCAGTGGAGCATGGTGCTGTGGGGCGCGGCCTCCTGGCTGTGCTCGACCGCGCAGAGCGTCGAGGCGCTGATCGCCTGGCGCGTGCTGCTCGGCATCGGCATGGGCATGGAATTCCCGGTCGCGCAGACGCTGCTTTCCGAATTCGTGCCGGCCGCCAGGCGCGGCCGCCTGATCGCGCTGATGGACGGCTTCTGGCCGCTCGGCTTCATCTGCGCCGGCGTGGTGTCCTACTTCGTGCTGCCGGCGCTGGGCTGGCGCATGGTGTTCGCGCTGCTCGCGATCCCCGCCGTGTTCGTGCTGGTGGTGCGCCGCCTGGTGCCCGAATCGCCGCGCTGGCTCGAGCATCACGGTCGCGCCGCCGAGGCCGACCGGATCCTCGACGGCATCGAGGCCAGGGTGATGCGCTCGACCGGCCTGAGCCGCCTGCCGGCGCCGTCGCGGCTGGCCGAGCCGGCCGCCGCGCGCGGCCGCGGCGCGTTCCGCGAGATCTGGAGCGGCCCGTATCGGCGCCGCACCACCATGATCTGGCTGCTGTGGTTCTTCGCCCTGCTCGGTTTCTACGGCCTGACTTCCTGGCTCGGCGCGCTGCTGCAGCAGGCCGGCTACGCCGTCACGCAGTCGGTGCTCTACACCGTGCTGATCTCGCTGGGCGGCGTGCCGGGCTTCCTCTGCGCGGCCTGGCTGGTCGAGCGCTGGGGCCGCAAGCCGACCACCATCGCCTCGCTGGTGGGCGGCGGCGTGATGGCCTACCTCTATGGCCAGACCGCCCTGCACGGCCAGAGCGTCGCGCTGCTGATCGGCACCGGGCTGGTGATGCAGTTCTTCCTGTTCGGCATGTGGGCCGCGCTCTATACCTACACGCCCGAGCTCTACGGCACCGGTGCGCGCGCAACCGGTTCGGGCTTCGCCTCGGCGATCGGCCGCGTCGGCTCGCTGATCGGGCCATATGCGGTGGGCGTGGTGCTGCCGCTGTTCGGCCAGGGCGGCGTGTTCACGCTCGGCGCGCTGTCCTTCGTGGTGGCGGCGCTGGCGGTGGCCTGGCTCGGCATCGAGACGCGCGGGCTCGCGCTGGAGGAACTGACCGCCGCCGACGACGGCAGCGACGCGGCGCGCTACGCGGGCAAGCCGGTCGCGATGGACTGAGGGCGGGCAAGCGGGCAGGAAGGCGGGCGCGGTTTCGGCACCGCGGCGCCTTCTCCGCTCAATCGAACCCATGTTGTCGTACAACCAAGGGCCAAATGCCCTCCGCCCGCCCCTTCTTTCCCCGACACATCAGGAAATTCTCCGCGTTTACGCTGAGTTGTCGGCCTCGGCGATTGCGCCAGCCTTTCGCGATGTCATATGATGACGTAACACTTACGGGACGATGCCCCGCCCAAGCGGCCGTCGTCGCCCGTCACGTCCCATTCACGACTCCTTCCGCGATCCCGATGAGCACAGCGCTGTCCCCCACCCACCTCGTCACCGTCTCGAACGCCGAGGACGGCGATCTCTCCGTCTATCACCTGGATGCCGCGCAAGCGCGCCTCGCGCCGATCGCGCGCACGCCGGCCGGCAGCGTGGTGATGCCGCAAGCGCCGACGCACGACGGCCGCCAGCTCTATGTCGCGACGCGCGGCACGCAGCCGACCATCGTCGGCTACGACATCGGCGCCGACGGCACGCTCACGCAGCGCTTCTCGACGTCGATCGACGCGAGCCTCGCCTACCTGTCGGTCGATCGCGCGGGGCGCCTGCTGTTCGGCGCCTCCTACGGCGGCAGCCGGCTGTTCGTGTGGGATGCGAAACGTGTCGAGAGCGGCGACGGCGCGCCGCTGCAGTTCATCGACCGGATCCAGAACGCGCACTCGATCATCGTTTCCGAGGACGACCGCTACGTCTACGCGGCCTCGCTCGGCTCCGACCGCGTCCTGTTCTACGGCATCGCGCGCGCCGGCGAGGAAGCCGCGCTGATCGCGCGCGGCGAGCTGGCCACGCCGGCCGGCTTCGGGCCGCGCCATCTGCGCCTCGCGCCGGACGGCGCGACGCTTTATGTGATCGGCGAATTCCACGGCACCGTGCTCGCAATCCCGCGCGATCCGGTGACGGGCGAACTCGGCGAGCCGGTGGAATCGGATCTCGCGCCCAGCATCGCGCACCTGGCGCACGGCGCGCCGCGCCCGCCCGCGCCGACCTCGCCCGTGATCTGGGCCGCCGACCTGCAGGTCTCGCCGGACGGCCGCTTCGTGTTCGCCACCGAGCGCACCGCGAACCGCTTGATCACGTTCCGCGTCGACGAGAACCGCAAGCTGCATTACGCGAGCTGCATCGAGACCGAGCCGCAGCCGCGCGGCATCCGCCTCTCGCCCGATGGTTCCTTGCTGGCGGCCAGCGGCGAGCTGTCGACGTCCATCTCGCTGTATCGTGTCGATGCGGCCACCGGCGCGCTAACGCCCGCCACCCGCATCGAATGCGGCAAGGGCGCCAACTGGATCGAGATCCTGCCGCTGCGCGGCGCCTGATCGAAGGCCGCTTCACCCGGCACGCGCCTGTT
This sequence comes from Burkholderia sp. Ax-1720, assembly GCF_011753035.1. Lineage (NCBI taxonomy): Bacteria > Pseudomonadati > Pseudomonadota > Betaproteobacteria > Burkholderiales > Burkholderiaceae > Burkholderia > Burkholderia sp. Ax-1720. The sequence goes on from NZ_VWWK01000049.1 coordinate 20,780, forward strand.
CTGGGCGCGTGCGTTTCTTCCCTTCGGCAACCGCTCCGGGTTTCATCCGGCGACGCGGCACGCCGGATTCCTTCGTTATCCGAAACCTGTGATCAGCCCGGCGCGCGCTCGATCACGGGCTCGCACGTCACCGGGAAATTCATCGAATTGGCGATGTAGCAGGCGCGATGCGCATCGTGATGCAGCTCAGCCGCGCGCTCGGCATCGTCGCCGGCGCGGATCGTCACGCGCGGACGCAACACCACCTGGGTGAAGCTGCCGCCCTCGCGACTGTCGACCATGGTGCCGACGGCCTCGTCGACATAGGCCTGCACGGCGATACCGGCCTCGGCGCACAGGTGCAGGTACCAGAGCTTGTGGCAGGCCGACAGCGAGGCCACCAGCAGGTCCTCGGGGTTCCAGCGCTTCGCGTCGCCGAGGAAGGCGGGATCGGACGAGCCCGGCACGTCGGGCTTGCCGTCCGCGCGGATCAGGTGGTCACGTCCATAGTCACGATAGGCCGAGGTGCCGGTGCCGTGGTTGCCGGTCCACTCGACCGATATGCGATAAGTGTGTTCGTGCTTCGCCATGCGAGAGATCCCCCGTGGGTGCCGCCGTTGCGCGGCGTGCCGCTGCGCGCCGCCCGCGCATTATCGCGCGGCCAGGTTCGCGCTGCGCTGGCAAGCGCGTCTCCCGTCTCCCGGCGGCGAGCTACTTCCACTGATACAACATCCCCGCGCCCACCACGGCCTGGCCGCCACTGAAACCGCCATTCACCGCCGCTTTCAGGTTGTCCGAAATGCGCGCCTGCATGTTCACCGCGATCGCCTTCTGCCCGGCGAAGCTGGCGGTACCCAGCCCCATGCCGAAATTCGAGTTCGCGTCGAGCTGCGGGATCGAGGCCATCGCCCCGACTGCGGCGATGCCCTGACGTGCCATGTCGGCCGTGCGCCGGACTTGCGTGCCCAGGCCGTCGAGCTGGTTTTGCTGGCCGGCCAGCGCTTGCGACATGGAAGTCGACACCGCATTCAGCTGGTTGAGGTTGACGGCGTCGGTGCCTTCCGTGCCGGGCGCGACATGGGTGATCTGCCGTTGCTGGGCCGCGCTGCCGACCGACAGCACGTTGGAGCGGCCGCCGTCGGTCGAGCCCTGGCCGAGCGCCACCGAATTCGAGCCGGTCGTGACCGAGGGCGCCTTGGCGCCCGGCGCCGACATGTCGCCCGCGTAGCCGCCCGCGGTAGGCAGGCGCGTGGTGTTGTCGGGCGCCGAAGTCGAAAGCGAGGCCATCTGAACGCTGGTGGCGCCGACGCTGGTGGACAGCGAGCCGGTGGTGGCCGAGGGGCCGGGGGGCTGCGAACCGGCGTTGGGCGAGGCGCCGGTGGACAGCGAGGCCAGCGTGGTGCCCGAATTCGACTGGCCGGTGGACAATGAACCGGCCGAGGTGGACGGCGAGGATACCGAGCCGTTGGACGACGACACGCCCGTCGACAGCGAGCCCTGCAGGATCGGGGAAGAAATGGACGAGGAGAGCTTGCTCAGCGATGCCGCGGTGGAGGTGGACAGCGAGGCGACCGAGTTCGAAAGCGTGCCCGCCGTAGTGCTCAGGCTGCTCGACAGCGAGGCGACGGCCGCATTGGTCTGGAAAAGCTGGCTGCCGTTCACGGCGTCGGTGCTGCCTGCCGAGAGCCGGCCGGCGGCGAGGCCCGTCAGTTGCCGCTCGAAACCGGGCGCGCCGATGTTCACCGTGCCGACCGGCTTGCTGCCGGCGAAGTTGCCGAAGGTGATGTCGCCGATCGTCACCGAACGCACCGGCATCGCGGCCGAGGCAATCGAGCCTTTGCCGATGGCAACCGAGTTGTCCGCGTTCGCCGTGGCGCTCGGGCCGATCGCGATGCTGTCGACGCCGCTCGCGATCGAATCCTTGCCCGTCGCGTTCGTGTGGAAGTATTTGATGCCGTTCGAATTGATGCTGTCGAGCGCATCGCCGACGTTGTCGACCTTCGCGGTGGTGCCGTCGGCCTTGTGGGTCGTGTAGGTCGGTGCCGTGAAGGTGCCGGTGGCCGGGTCGTAGGTCGCGCCGCCGCCCAATGCCGAGGCCACGCCGCCGCCGATCCTGCCGGAGGAACTGGCGATCGAGCTGATCGAGGTCGACAGCGAACCGACGCTCGACGAGGTGGAAGTGGACAGCGAGGCAACACTGCTGTTGGTCTGTGCGAGGCCGGTGGACAACGAGCCGATGTTGCTGGTGGTCGAGGACAAGCCGGAGGACAGTGAGGTGACGTGGCTGTTGGTGGTGCTCAAGCCCGACGACAGCGACGTGACGGTGCTGTTGGTGGTGCTCAAGCCCGACGACAACGAGGTGATGTGGCTGTTGGTGGTCGACAAACCGCTGGAAACGGATGAGGACAGAGAACTGACGTTGCTGTTGGTCGTGCTCAAGCCCGACGACAGCGACGTGACGGTGCTGCTGGTCGTGCTCAAGCCCGACGACAGCGAGGTGATGTGGCTGTTGGTGGTCGACAAACCGCTGGAAACGGATGAGGACAGAGAACTGACGTTGCTGTTGGTCGTGCTCAGTCCGCTCGACAGCGACGTGACGTTGCTGTTCATCGTAGACAGTCCGCTGGCGACAGACGACGACAGTGACGAGACGCTACTGCTGGTCGTGCTCAGACCACTCGACAGCGACGTGACGCTGCTGCTGGTCGTCGACAACCCACTGGAGACGGACGAGGACAGCGAGCTGACGTTGCTGCTGGTCGTGCTCAGACCACTCGACAGCGACGTGACGCTGCTGCTGGTCGTGCTCAGACCACTCGACAGCGACGTGACGGTGCTGCTGGTCGTGCTCAACCCCGACGACAGCGAACCGACGTTGCTGTTGATACTGCTCAGCCCGGTCGACAACGAGGTGACGTGACTGTCGGTCGTCAACAACCCGCTGGAGACGGACGAAGACAGCGAGCTGACGTTGCTGTTGATGGTGCTCAGGCTGTTCAACGACGACGCGGTCTTGCCATCGATGGCTTTCTGCAATTGCGACTTGGTGACCGCATCTTGATCTCCCGTCCCATCGGCAAGATTGGTGATCCGTCCGTTATTCACCGAGATGCCTTTGTCACCGCCAGACAGCTTGATGCCGTCCCCCCCCGTCAACGAGATGCCTTTGGTACCGCTCGACAGCGTGATGCCGCCCCCTCCCGTCAGCGAGATGCCTTTGGTATCGCTCGACAGCGCGATGCCGCCCGCTCCCACCAGCGACATGCCTTCGGTACCGCTCGACAGCGTGATGCCGCTGCCACTCAGCGTGATGGGTCCATTGCTGTCCAAAGCGACGCCCGTCGGGCCATAAATCGCTACCTTGCCTTTCCCCAACACGTCTTTGTTCTTCTCGTCTTTCTTATTCGGCTCCATCCGCCCTATCGCTATAAATGCGGGACCATCGCCCTTCTTTGGCGCATCCGCCCCCCCTTTGTCCTCCCCGACATAGAAGCCACTTCCGCCGCATTTCATTCCGAACGGCATCGTTTGACGTTCGTTGCGAGTCCATGCGAGCGACTCTCCCGTCCCCCCCCATGATCCATAGGCGTGGTCCCCCTTCTCCGCGCAATTCACGATCGACGCCGACCAGGAGGATTCGATACCTCCGTAACAAAGAAGTACCGCCACGGCCATCTTGCTCAGGCCGATCCGGATTTCTCGCGGCGAATTGACCGGCGAAAGCGCGGCGCGACACCCACCTCCCTTGAACACATTGACTTCCGACACCGCCACCCATGACGACAGCGCCGCATTCCAAACGGTTTTATATATCTTATTCACGACGACCTTTCTTATGTCTTCAATAAAAAATATTCACCACATCTTGGGTGGCGACCACATCCAGGCGGCCGGGTAAAACCGGGCCGAGACGAGCGGAGACGACATGCCATCCGCATTTCGAGATACCAGATGCAACCGCCAGAAGCTGGCATATCGTTCATTCCCCGAAGCGCAGGCGCAACGAGGCCGACGCAATGATTGCGTCCATTCGACGGAAATCGAATTAATCAAGCGACTCTGGAGAACCGGCATCAGCCGATCCATCAATCCGGATCGACATGGCGAAATTATGAAACATGAGAAATGGACTTGGATAGTCCTATTTTTCTTATAGGAATCGTCTTATTGACCGAATCACGGCGGCAAACAAAGACTCCACGAACCTCACCGTACATACCGCCCTCTTTTTCGGAACGCTCGCTTCCTGCCTACGCTACCGGCGCCCTGCTTCAGCTACTGGAGCCCGATCCGCGCACCTCATCGCATATCGATTCAACAATCGAAACAATAAAACCAAATCCATCAACAATCGATATATTCCAAAACAACTAACGACATTGAAATAAAAATCAACGCCTCATCACACGAATTACAAACCAAAGGCGAATCAGGGAAAGTCATCAATCCATTTCAACTATTCATTTTTATTTTCATCGGATTTGCATTTAACTGGTCACACGAATTCACCACCCCGAATCACTCGATTGAAATTCGAATGGCAATTCGCATCCCCGCAATCCCGAAACCCATAACGGAGTCAGGCATGACCAATCTGCAACGTCGCAAGATGCTCGCGCAAACGGCCGGCGCGCTGGCCGCGGCGGGCGTCGCCGCCTCGGCGAAAGCCGCTTCCTTCGGCAATCCCGACAGCCCGCCGGAAGGCGCGATCAATGCCGCCAATCCGCGTAGCCTGGTGGACCCGGGCCCGAAGAATCCGCCGCTCGCCAATCAATTCCCCGCATTCCAGGATCCGCCCGCCACCGACGTGGACGGCATGCCCCTGTTCTGGTCGTCATTCAATAACGCGCATAAGCGAATCCAGAATGGCGGTTGGGCACGCCAGGTTACGCAAGACGATTTTGCAATTTCCGAAACGATTTCCGGCGTGAATATGCGCCTGACGCGCGGCGGCATTCGCGAAATGCATTGGCACCAGCAAGCGGAATGGGCGGTGATGCTGGACGGCCGCTGCCGGATCACCATCCTCGACGAACTGGGCCGCCCGCAGGTGGCCGACGTGAAGCAGGGCGATCTCTGGTATTTCCCGCCGGGGCTGCCGCATTCGCTGCAGGGAATCGGCTCGGACGGCTGCGAGTTCATGATCGCCTTCGACGACGGCAAGGCTTCCGAATTCAACACCCTGCTGCTGACCGACTGGATCGCGCATACGCCGCCCGAGGTGCTGGCGCTGAACTTCGGCGTGCCGGCCGATTCGTTTCGCAACATCCCGACCGACAACCTGTGGATCTTCCAGGGCGACATGCCGGGGCCGCTGGCCGAGGCGCAGCGCGCCGCCGCCTCGTCCAAGGGCTCGCCGCCCTATCCCTTCGTGTTCTCGCTCGGCGACCTGCGGCCGCTGGTGAAGACGCGCGGCGGCGAGGTACGGATCGCCGACAGCAGCAACTTCAACGCCTCGAAGACGGTGGCCGCGGCGCTGGTGACCGTGCATCCGGGCGGCATGCGCGAGCTGCACTGGCACCCGAACGCCGATGAATGGCAGTACTACATTCAGGGCGAGGCGCGCATGACGGTGTTCGATACCGGCCCCAAGGCGATGACGGCCGATTTCCGCGCCGGCGATATCGGCTACGTGAAGAAGAGCCTCGGCCACTACGTGCAGAACACCGGCACCACCGACCTGGTGTTCCTGGAGATCTTCAAGACCGACCGCTACCAGGAGGTCTCGCTGTCCGACTGGCTGGCCCACACGCCGCCGCAACTGGTCGAGGCGCACCTGAAGCTCGCGCCCGAGGTGATCGCGCAGTTCCCGCGCACGCGCCCCGACGTCGTGCCGCTCTGATGCGCCGCGGCGCGGCCGGCGCCTTCCCGCCGGCCGCGCCACGAGACCGAGACAGGCCCTCCCTCCAGCCCAGAATCCCAATACGACATGTCCTCCATTCCGAGCAAACTCGCCGCCGGCCTCGCGCTGCCGGGCCTTTCCACCGAACGCACCGAACAGGCCGCGCGCGCCGTGCTCGAAGGGCGCCGCCGCGGGCTCGCCGCGCTGCTGCCCTTCGTCGGGCCGGCCGTGGTCGCCTCGATCGGCTACATGGACCCCGGCAACTTCGCCACCAATATCCAGGCCGGTGCCGCCTACGGCTACCAGTTGCTGTGGGTGGTGCTGGCCGCCAACCTGGTGGCCATGCTGTTCCAGGCGATGTCGGCCAAGCTCGGCATCGTCACCGGCCGCAACCTGGCCGAGCTGTGCCGCGACCACTTCCCGGCGCCGCTGGTGTGGACCATGTGGATCGCCTCCGAGATCGCCGCGATGGCCACCGACCTGGCCGAGTTCCTCGGCGGCGCGCTGGCCTTCGCGCTGCTCTGCCACCTGCCGCTGATGGCGGGCATGGTGGCCACCGCGCTGGCCACCTGCGCGATCCTGCTGCTCGAGAAACGCGGCTTCCGCCCGCTCGAGGCGGCCATCGCGGCCCTGGTCGGCCTGATCGGCGCGAGCTACCTGGGCGAGCTGCTGATCGCGCCGCAACACTGGAGCTCGGTGGCCTGGCACCTGGTGGTGCCGCAACTGAGCGATCGCACCGCGCTGACGCTGGCGGTCGGCATCATCGGCGCCACCATCATGCCCCACACGCTCTACCTGCATTCGGGGCTCACCCAGCAGCGCACCGCGCCGCGCAACGACACGGAGCGCCGCCGCCTGCTGCGCTTCTCCAACCGCGAGGTGGTGGTCGCGCTCGGCCTGGCCGGCGGCGTGAACCTGGCGATGGTGCTGACCGCCGCCTCGGCCTTCCATCACGGCGCGCCCGGCATGAGCGACATCGGCCAGGCCTATCACGCCCTGATCCCCGTGCTCGGGCCGGCCGCCGGCGCGCTGTTCCTGGTCGCGCTGCTGAGCTCGGGCATCTCCAGCTCGGTGGTGGGCACCATGGCCGGGCAGATCGTGATGCAGGGCTTCATCCATCGCCGCCTGTCGATCTGGCTGCGCCGCGCGATCACCATCGTGCCCGCCTTCGCGGTGGTGGCCGCAGGCTGCGACGTCACGCATGCGATGGTGCTGAGCCAGGTGGTGCTGAGCTTCGTGCTGCCGATGCCGATGATCGCGCTGCTGGTGCTCTCGGCGCGGCGCGAGCTGATGGGCGCGTTCGCGCCGGGCCGCGCGCTGCTCGCGGTGGCGGCCAGCGCGACGCTGCTGATCCTCGCGCTGAACGGCTATCTGATCTGGGCCGCCTGGCAATGACGCGTCGTGCTCCGAAATGAATCGGCAGCACTGAACCTGGTGGGCACGCCATCGCCCCTGTCGCCCCCGACATGAACATGTCAGCGGGGCGACAGGTCTGTCACGAAACCGTGACAATCGCCGCTTTCCCGCGCCCCTCGCGGCCCGATTCGAGGCTGCGGAATTTTTTTCCGATTTCTCTGTGATATCTGTCTGACGTTTGTCGGCCCCCGCCCTCGCCGCCCGCCCCTCGTCAGGAGACCTCACATGTCCAAGCCCCGTCTTCGCGCCGCCGCCGCCATCGCCGCCGCCTGCCTGGCCGCCTTCGCCCCGCTCGGCCACGCGCAATACGCCACCGACTGGATCGCCAACACCTACGGCACGATCGCCTCGCACGTCGGCAACGGCGCGCGCTCGCTGTGGATCGCGCCGGAAGGCGTGGTCTACACGGCCTCGTTCTGGGACGAGAACGCCGGCGGCGTCGGCGTCTACCAGAACGGCAAGACGCTCGGCTCGATCGGCACGCATGCCGAGTTCCAGGGCGGCGCGATCACCGGCAACGCCACCTCGATCTTCACGCCGCTGCAGGGCAAGAACCAGAGCGGCTTCGTCGGCCGCTACAACCGCTCCACCGGGCTACGCGACCTGACCATCAACGTCAGCGTGTGGAGCAACATCAGCAAGTACGACGTGATCACCGGCCTGGCCACGGCCGGCACCACGCTGTACGCGAGCGACTACTTCGGCAACCGCGTGCGCGTGTTCAGCACCGATGGCGTCTGGCAGCGCGACATCCAGATCGCCAGCCCCGGCGCGCTGGCGCTCGATGCGGCCGGCAACCTGTGGATCGCGCAGAAGAACACCGGCACGATCGTCGAGTACAGCGCGGCCGGCGCCCTGCTCAACACCATCCAGATGGGCGCCAGCGCGCGACCCTCGGCGCTCTACTACGACACGCCGACCGGCCAGCTGATGGTGGGCGATTCGGGCCCGGACATGAACATCAAGCGCTATTCGGTGACCGGCCAGCCGACCCTGGCCGGCACCTTCGGCGTGACGGGCGGCTACCTCGACACCACCACCGGCATCAAGGGCCAGGTGGGCGACAAGCGCTTCACGCGCGTGGTGGGCATCGGCCGCGACGCGGCCGGCACGCTCTACGTGCTCAACAATCCCTGGGGCGGCGGCTGGGACCTGGGCCGCAACGGCCCCACAGACCTGCAGGCCTACGACGGCAACGGCAACCTGATCTGGAAGCTGCAGGCGCTGAACTTCGAGGCGCTGGCCGCGCCCGACCCGGCCACCGACGGCGCGCTGTTCTACAGCGGCATGAACATCTATTCGGGCAGCAGCGGCGGCAACTTCGTCGCCAACACGGTCGATCCCTTCACCTACCCGAACGATCCGCGCCTGTCGATGACCGACTACCAGCGCGGCCAGCATTTCGGACAACTGGTCAGTGTCGGCGGCAACCGCATCCTGGTGGCCAACGGGCAGAACCCCGACATCTACAACTTCTATCACTTCAACCCCGCCGCCAGCGGCTATATCGCGATCCCCGACGGCTCGCTGCCGGGCAAGCTGTTCGGCGCCAGCGCGATCGTCACGGGCGGCTTCTGCCTGGACGACAACGGCGACGTCTGGGCCGGCCTGCAGGGCTCCAGCCAGGTCACGCACTGGCCGTTCGCGGGCTTCAACGCGAGCGGCGCGCCGTCCTGGGGCAAGGGCGTGGCGATGCCGGTGCCGGCCAGCTCGCAGCCGACCTCGCGGGTGATCTACCAGAGCTCGACCGACACCATGGTGCTGGCGCAGGGCTTCGCCGGCTTCTGGGACTGGACCGCGATGAACGGCCATATCGAGATCTATCACGGCTGGATGGCCGGCAATCGCACGCCGAACCCGGTGATCGACCTGGCGAGCCCGAACCCGAAGACGATCGCCGTGGCCGGGCGCTACCTGTTCGTCGGCTACGTGCACACGGTGCCGAACATCGACGTGTTCGACCTCACCACCGGCAGCCTGGTCACCACCCTGGTCAACACCAATACCGTCTCGATGGATGTCGGCAACGACGTCGACTCGATGTTCGGCCTGCGCGCCTACCTGAGCTCGACGGGCCAGTACGTGCTGACCAAGGACAATTACAATGGCTCCAGCATCGTCGTGTACCGGTGGACGCCCTGATCCGCTCGCCCGAGCGGACGGGACGAGCGGCCGGCACGACGCCCTCTCCCGACCCATCGATACCGGAACGCCCTTGCTCGACCTCGACGACATGCGCATGATCCGCGCGCTCGGCGCCGCGCGTTCGCTGGCCGCCGCCGCGCGCCTGCTCGATCTCACGCCGCCGGCCGTGACCTCGCGCCTGCAGCGGCTGGAAGAACGGCTCGGGCTGCGCCTCGCGCTGCGCGAGGCGCGCGGCGTGACGCTGACCGAGGAAGGCCGGCAACTGCTGCAGGAAGCCGTCGAACTGCTGGAGCGGATCGAGTCGATTCCGGCGCGCCTGGCCGGCGACAGCGGCCAGGTGGGCGGCAAGCTGCGCATCGTCGCGCCGTTCGGCTTCGGCCGCGCCCACGTCGCGCCGATCGTGCGCGACCTGCATCGCGACCATCCCCGGCTGCAGATCTCGCTGCAACTGGCCGACAACCCCTTCGCGGCCGCGCCGGAAGCCGACGTGGTGGTGCATATCGGCCAGATCCGCGCCTCGTCCTGGATCGGCCACCATCTCGCGCCCAACGAGCGGCTGCTGTGCGCGAGCCCCGAACTGGCGCGACGCCTGGTGCTCTCGCATCCCTCCGAGCTGACCCGCTACCCCTGCCTGTGCCTGCGCGAGAACGACGAGGAGCAACTGCGCTGGCGCTTCACGCCCGACGTGCCGCCCCGCCGCGGCGCGCCGCCGGCCAAGCCGGTGACGGTGCGCGTGAGCGGCCTGCTCGGCTCCAACGACGGCACCGTGATCAGCGACTGGGCCGCGGCGGGCCTGGGCATCATCGAGCGTTCGGAATGGGATGCGGCGCCGCTGATCGCGGCCGGGCGGCTGGTGCGCGTGCTGCCGGGCTGGCGGCTCGCGCCGGCGCCGGTGATGGCGCTGGTGCCGGATCGCCGGCAGCTGACGATCCGCCAGCGCCTGTTCCTCGAGGCCGCCAGGCGCGCGCTCGATCCGCCGCCGTGGCGGCGCTCGGCCGGCACGGCGGCGCAATGAAAAACGGGAGGTCGTTGCACTCGCAACGACCTCCCGTTTGCATCGAGGGCATGGATGGCGCGGCGGACCTCGCAGGGCCCCCCGCGAACTTCAGCCCGCCGCGCCGATCAGCGCGCAGAACTTCTCCAGGTCGACATTGCCGCCGCTGACGATAACGCCCACGCGCTTGCCCTCGAGCTCCGCCTTGCGCTGGCGCACCGCCGCGAAGGACAGGCAGCCGGTCGGCTCGACCAGCATCTTCATGCGCGAGGCGAAGAAACGCATGCACTCGACCAGCTCGGCATCGCTGGCGGTCAGGATCGCGTTCACGTCGCGGCGGATGATCGGGAAGGTCAGATTGCCGAGATGCTGCGTCTGCGCGCCGTCGGCGATGGTCTTGGGCGTATCGATATGGACGATCGAGCCCGAGGCGAAGGATTGCTGGCCGTCGTTGCCGGCTTCCGGCTCGACGCCGTAGAGCTCGGCGCCCGGCGACAGCTCGCGGGTGGCCAGCGCGGTGCCCGACAGCAGCCCGCCGCCGCCGAGCGGCGCGAACACGGCGTCGAGCGCGCCCACTTCCTGGAACAGCTCGGCGGCCGCCGTGCCCTGCCCGGCGATCACGTCGGCGTGGTCGTAAGGCGGAATCAGCGTGAGGCCTTCCTTCTCGGCGAGCGCGCGGCCGATCTGCTCGCGGTCGTCCCGGTAGCGATCGTAGATCACCACGCGGCCGCCGTAGCCGCGCGTGGCGGCCACCTTGGCGGCCGGCGCGTCGTGCGGCATCACGATGGTGGCCGGCATGCCGAGCAGCCTGGCCGACAGCGCGATGGCCTGCGCATGGTTGCCCGAGGAGAAGGCCACCACGCCGGTCTTGCGCTGCGCCTCGCTGAAGCGCGACAGCGCGTTGAAGGCGCCGCGGAACTTGAAGGCACCCATGCGCTGGAGGTTCTCGCACTTGAAGAAGACCTGCGCGCCCAGTTCCTCGTCGACGGTGCGCGAGGTCAGCACGGGCGTGCGGTGGGCGTGACCCGCGATGCGTTCGGCGGCGGCGGCGACATCGGCATAGGTCGGGAGGTTCGGCTGGCTCATGAGGGGCTCACTGGGACGGATCGATGGAAATCGAGCTCGGTCGGCTGGACCGGATTCGAGATATTTTGTCCAAATCGATACTTTTTGTCAAATTCGATGAAGGCGCGCGAACCGCGCATCGAACCCGCAGCTTAAGACAGAAGGCGGCGCGCCGGCATTCAGGCAAGCTGAATGCCCGGTTTCGCGGCGCTTAATCCCGACGCGGCGCGGCGCCCCTATCATGCTCGAACCGAAACCCGACGCGGCCGGGCCTTGCCCGGCGCCGCGCTCCCCGAAGGATCCCATGATGCGAATCGACACGCTCCCCACCCCGTCGGCCCTGATCGACGTGCCGCGCATGCAGCGCAACATCGAGCGCATGCAGCAGCGCCTGGACGCGCTCGGCGTGCGCTTCCGCCCGCATGTGAAGACCACCAAGTGCGAGCCGGTGGTGCGCGCCCAGCTCGCGGCCGGCGCGCGCGGCATCACGGTCTCGACGCTCAAGGAAGCCGAGCAGTTCTTCGCGCAGGGCATCGACGACATCGTCTACGCGGTCGGCATGGTGCCCGGCAAGCTGCCCCAGGCGCTGGCGCTGATCCGGCGCGGCTGCGACCTGAAGCTGGTGGCCGACAGCCTGGTTTCGGCCAAGGCGATCGCCGCCTTCGGCCGCGAGCAGGGCGCGAGTTTCGAGGTGTGGGTGGAGATCGACGTGGACGGCCATCGCTCCGGCCTCGCGCCCGCCGACGAGCGCCTGATCGAGGTGGGCCGCGCGCTGGTGGACGGCGGCATGAAGCTCGGCGGCGTGCTCGCGCATGCGGGGTCGAGCTACGACTATCACCGCCACGAGGACCTGGTGCGGATCGCCGAGCAGGAACGCGCCGGCGCGGTGCTGGCGGCCGAGCGGCTGCGCGCGGCGGGCCTGCCCTGCCCGGTGGTCAGCATCGGCTCGACGCCCACCGCGCTGTCGGCCGAGCGGCTCGAGGGCGTGACCGAGGTGCGCGCGGGTGTGTATGTGATGTTCGACCTGGTGATGCACAACGTCGGCGTGTGCGGCACCGACGAGATCGCGCTGAGCGTGCTGACCACCGTGATCGGCCACCAGGAGGAAAAAGGCTGGGCGATCGTCGACGCGGGCTGGATGGCGATGAGCCGCGATCGCGGCACCCAGCGCCAGGCGCGGGACTTCGGCTACGGGTTGGTATGCGCCGAGGACGGCAGCGTGCTCGACGGCTACCTGCTCGGCAGCGCGAACCAGGAGCACGGCATCCTGCAGCGCGTGGGCGAGCCCGATCGGGAGATCGCCACGCGCCTGCCGATCGGCACGCGGCTGCGGATCCTGCCGAACCATGCCTGCGCCACCGGCGCCCAGCATCCCGAGTACCAGGCGATCGCGGCCGACGGCTCGGTGCAGACCTGGCCGCGCTTCTACGGCTGGTAAGCGCGGCCGAGCGCCTCCCGCCTCACCAGGGCCAGGCCACGCGCGTGCCGAGCCGCGCCTGTTCGGCGCGCTCGAGCAGCATGCGCGCCACGGTCAGGTCCTGCAGCGCCAGGCCCGTCATGTCGAATACGGTGATCTCGTCGGCGCCGCGCGGGAAGGCCCCGGGCGCGGCCAGCAGTTCGCCGAGTTCGGCGCACTCGCGCTCGGGCGCCCATTGCGCCTCGCCGATCTGGCGCGCCTGCGCGCGATCGTCGACCACCAGCCGCGCGCGGTCGAGCAAGCCCGCCGGCAGCTCGCGCTTGCCCTTGGTATCGGCGCCGACCGCGTTCAGGTGCGTGCCGGGCCGCACCGCCTCCAGCCCGAACAGCGCGCCGCCGCCCGGCGTGGCCGTGATCACGATATCGCTGCCGGCCACCGCCGCATCGGCGTCGCGCGCGGCCGAGATCGCGCAGCGCGCGCCGAAGCGCGCCTCGAAGGCCGGATCGGGCTCGCGCGCGGCCGTCAGATAGACCACCGAATCGATCGAAGGCAGCAGCCGCAGCGCGAAATCCAGCTGCACGCCCGCCTGCACGCCGGTGCCGAACATGCACAGCCGGCGGCTGTCGGGCCGCGCCAGCGCGCGCAGGCCGAGCGCGCCCGCCGCGCCGGTGCGCATGGTGGTGATCGCATTGCCGTCGATCACGCAGCGCGGCCGCCCGGTGGCCGGGTCGACCAGCATCACGGTGGCCTGGTGCGGCTCGCCGCCCAGGCCGCGATTGGCGGGCCAGAAGCCGGCCGCCTTGAAGCCGAGCAGCGCCTCGTCGGGCACGTCGCCGGCCTTGATGCCGAACACGCCGCCGCCGGCCAGCGGCTCGCGGATCACCGGGAACACGCGCCCGGCGCCGCGCCGGTGCAGGTCGAAGGCGGTCTCGACGGCGGCCAGCACGTCATCGGGCGTCAGCAGGCGCTCCACCACGTTCTTGTCGAGCAGCAGCAATTCGGCCTGGTTTCTCATCGTCGGGCTCCTTCCTCATCCATGTTTCGTTCGCGCGGAGGCACGCCATCCTGGCGCGCCCGTTGCCGACCGGCAATCGGTCATTCCCGCTATTGTACATTTCTTCTATTCTTGTATATTTCGTCCAGTTCGCGAATCCGTTCGCCGCCGTCCGTCCATTCCTCCGGAGTCCCTACCATGTCCGAACTCGATACGGCCCTGCCGATCCTCACCGCCAATTGCGCGCGCATCGCGCCGCCCGCCGGCCATTACTCGCATGTCTGCGTGGCCGCCGGCCTGGTCCACGTTTCGGGCCAGTTGCCCGTGTCGGCGGCCGGCGAGCCGCTCGCCGCGCGCCCCTTCGAGGAACAGGTCCGCCAGGTGCTCGCCAATCTCGACGGCTGCCTGGCGCAAGCCGGCGTGACGCGCGCGGCGCTGGTGCAGGTGCGTGTCTACGTCACCGATATCGCCATGTGGCCGGTCTTCAACCGCCTCTACGCCGAGTGGATCGGCGCGCATCGCCCGGCGCGCGCGGTGGCCGGCGTGAGCGAGCTGCACTACGGCGCGGCCGTCGAGGTCGAGGCCGTCGCGCTGGCGCGTCCCGCCTGAGCCCCGTCAATCAGGAGTCCCGAGATGAATCCGCAACGCAAGCTCACCCGCTGGATCCTGCTCGCGATGGCGCTCGGCGTCGCGGTCGGTTATGCCTGCCACCTGGCCGCGGGCAGCGCCGCCGAGGCCAACGCGATCGCCGCGAACTTCGCGATCGTCACCGACATCTTCCTGCGGCTGATCAAGATGATCATCGCGCCGCTGGTGTTCGCCACCCTGGTGTCGGGCATCGCCAGCATGGACAACGCCGGCACGATCGGCCGCATCGGCCTGCGCGCGATCGGCTGGTTCGCCTGCGCCTCGCTGGTCTCGCTGGCGCTGGGCCTGGCCTTCGTCAATCTCGCGCAGCCGGGCGCGCATCTGGACATCGCGCTGCCCGCCGCGAGCCAGTCCACCCACCTGAAGACGGACGCGCTGAACCTGAAGGACTTCCTCACCCACCTGTTCCCGCGCAGCATCACCGAGGCGATGGCGAACAACGAGATCATGCAGATCCTGGTGTTCTCGGCCTTCTTCGGCATCGCGCTGGGCAAGCTGCGCGGCGAGCCCGGGCGCTTCCTGAAAGGCGCCATCGACGGGTTGGTGGAGGTGATGCTGCTGGTCACGCATGCCGTGATGGGCTTCGCGCCGCTCGGCATCTTCGCGGCCATCGCGGGCGTGGTGACGGTGCAGGGGCTGGCGGTGATCCTCACCTACGGCAAGCTGATCGGCTGGTTCTATGTCGCGCTCGCCGCGCTGTGGCTCGCGCTGTACGCGATCGGCCGCGCCTGCATGGGCCCGCGCATGCGCGAGCTGGCCGTGTCGATCCGCGAGCCGGTGATGATCGCCTTCTCCACCGCCAGCAGCGAGGCGGCCTACCCGAAGCTGATCGAGGTGCTGCAGCGCTTCGGCATCCGCAAGCGGCTGGTCGGCTTCGTGCTGCCGCTCGGTTACTCGTTCAACCTCGACGGCTCGATGGTGTATCAATCCTTCGCGGCGATCTTCGTGGCGCAGGCCTTCAACGTGCCGATGTCGCTGGGCCAGCAGGTCTCGATGCTGCTGATCCTGATGATCAGCAGCAAGGGCATGGCCGCCGTGCCGCGCGGCTCGCTGGTGGTGGTCGCGGCGATCCTGCCGATGTTCCACCTGCCCGAGGCGGGCTTGCTGCTGGTGATGGGCATCGACCAGTTCTTCGACATGGGGCGCACCGCCACCAACGTGCTCGGCAACAGCATCGCCACCGCCGTGCTGGCGAAGTGGGAAGGCGAACTGGGGCCGCGCGTCGAGCCCGGCCAGGGCCAGGCCGAGGCCGAGGCGGCAAACCCGCCCGAGCTTGCGCAGGCGGACGTGGTGACGCCCGTCGAAGCCCAGCCGCGCTGATATCGCCACGCCAATGAAAAAGCGCCGGGCCGCTCGCGCGGGACCGGCGCTGTCTCGTTCCGGACAGGCCGCGAGCGGCCCCTCCGAAGCGATATCGATCAGGACATCAGAACTTGTGGCGGATACCCACGCGCGCGGCCACCTGGTTGCTGGTGCCGTTGCCCGACGGGCCGAAGAAGGCCGTGCTCGAGCCGATCTGCGCCTGCACGTCCTGCGCGCCGTTGCGGCCCGAAGCCTTCTGGTAGATCGCCAGCAGGTAGACGTCGGTGCGCTTGGAGAGCGCGTAGTCGAGGCTCGCGTCGACCTGGTTCCAGTGGCCGCCGAACGCGTCGTGCATGCGCGTGTAGGTATAGGCCAGGCCGCCCGCGAGAGCCGGCGTGAAGTTGTAGCGGCCGCCCACGTCCACCGCGTCGAGCGCCGTGGTCGCGCCGTTCAGCGCCTCGATGCGGGTGTTCGTGTACAGCGCGAACAGGGCCGCGTTGGCGAGCTGGTAGCGCGTGCCGACGCCGAAGGTGCGCAGGTCCTTGCCGCCGCCGGTGCCGCCCGCCGCCACGTTGGCGATCGAGGTCGGGAAGGCCGGGACTTCGGCGGTCGGGTAGCTGATGTCGGTGTAGGCCGCGCCGATCGAGAAGGCGCCCGCCGCGTAGTTCAGGCCGAAGCTGTAGGCACGCGAGGAACCGGTCGAGCCGCTCACCGGCGCCGAGCCGCTGAATGCGCCGGCCTGGTTCGAGAAGCCGTACAGGGCACCGAAGGTGACGCCCGAGAAGTTCGCCGACGAGAACTTGACCGCGTTGTTGATGCGGCTGTTCACCAGTTGGTCGAAGTCGTTGATGTGGTACGCGTAGTTGCCGGCGACGGTGTTGGTGCCGGCCGAATACTGGTTGCCGAGCACGTCGGTGGAGAACGTGTACTGGCGACCGAAGGTCAGCGAGCCGATGCCGTTCTTCGACAGGCCCACATAGGCCTGGCGGCCGAACATCGCGCCGCCCTGGTTGATCGCGCCGGTGCCGGTGTTGAAGCCGTTCTCGAGCAGGAAGATCGCCTTCAGGCCGGAGCCGAGGTCTTCCGAGCCGCGCAGGCCCCAGCGCGTGCCCTGCGCCACGCCGTCGTCGTACTTGAAGCGCTTGGCCGAGCCGGTGGTGCCCACCGCGCTGTGGTTGACGTAGCTGATGCCGGTGTCGATCAGGCCGTAAAGCGTCACGCTGCTCTGGGCGTGCGCGAGGGAAGCGAAAGCGGCGATTGCCGCGGCGGCGGTCATTTTCTTGAGCAAGGTCGTCTCCTGCGAACGGCGCTGCCGGGCCGTGCGCGAGCACGGCGAGCGAGGCAGCACCGAATCTGGTGCGGTGTGAATTGAGTGTTATCGAAGCGATGGCCGGTTGTGCCGGCAGCGCCCGAACCGGTTGCGCGAACGTGTCGCCGCGTTGGCCGGTATCGGCGCGGTGGATGTCGGGATGACCGCGGCGCGAGTGTACTGCTTCGGCTCGCCAGGCCAAAGAGAAGTGTCGATTCGCTGTCGAATCAGTTGCGAAATTGCATCGTTTTCGGCGTTGGCGAAGGCACAAAAACAAACAGGAAGCAGCAATCCGTAAGGGTTGTCACGGAGAAAGCGGGCGGCGCGATGCCAGGAAGTGTGGCGGATCGAGGCTCGCGAAGCGGCTGTTCGCAGGCGCTTCGCATTTCGATACGCCGCTTCGCGTCATGCGTTTCGATACGGTTTTCCGCAGGAAATCGGGCTTTTCGAGGGGGTTTTGCGCGAAAACCGGGAAGCACGCCATTCGCGCGCCCGGTCTTTCGCTTCGCATGAAGCCGCTCTTCGTCACCTCGCCTGAGCCGGCGCTCAGGCTTGCAGCGGCGTGAGCAGCGGCTGCCCGGCGAAGTGGCGCGCGGCGTTCTCGAGAAACAGCTCGATGGTGCGATCGCGCGCCTCCGGCGACGTGCCGGCCACGTGCGGCGTCAGCACCACCGAATCGAGCCCGACCAGCTCGGCGGGCGGCTCGGGCTCGCCTTCATAGACGTCCAGGCCGGCACCGGCGATCCGGCCGTCGCGCAGCGCGGCGGCCAGCGCGGCCGTGTCGACCACGCTGCCGCGCGAGACATTGACGAGGAAACCGCGCGCGCCGAGCGCCGCCAGCACCGCCGCGTCGATCAGGTGCCGCGTGTCGGCGCCGCCGGGCGTGGCGACCACCAGGTAGTCGGCCCAGCGCGCCAGCTCGACCACGGCCGGGAAGTAGCGGAATTCGGCGCCCTCGCGCGGCCGGCGGTTGTGATAACCGATCTCCAGATCGAAGGCGGCCGCGCGGCGCGCGATCTTGGCGCCGATCCGGCCCAGCCCGACGATGCCGATTCGCTTGCCGGAGAAATTCGGCTGCATCGGCAGCGCGTCGCGCCAGACGCCGGCCCGGCACGCGGCATCGAGCCGGACCACGCCGCGCACCGTCGCCAGCAGCAGGGCAAAGGCGTGATCGGCCACGCAATCGTCGTTGGCGCCCACGCCGTGCGCGATCGCGATGCCGCGCCGGCGTGCCGCCGCCACCGGCAGGTTCTCGTAGCCGGCACCGAGCGCATTGAGGAAGGCGAGCCTCGGCAGGCGCTCGAGCTCGTCCTCGGTGAGGCCGGTGCTGCCGTTGGTCAGCACCGCCTCGACCTTGGCGCCGTGCTCGGCCACGGCCTGCGCGCGCGAGGCCTCGTCGGGGGCATGGATCAGGTCGAACTGCGCGGCGATGGCGGCGCGCGCGTCGTCGCGCAGCGGAATCAGGACCAGCAGGGTCGGCTTCATCGCGATTCACCGGGAACGGGCGGGGATGCCGGGCAGTGTAGCAAGCAGGGGCTGGCGCGCGGCTGACGGGTGGATGGCAGCAAGCCGGAGCGATGCGAATGCGGCGTCACATTCGACGTCATGGCGGAATGCGCCGCCGAAGCCACCCGAATTCCAATGCAATCGCCTCGCTCCGCGATTCAGCGGCGCCCGGTGCCTCGCCTCAAATCAGCAGATCCTCGTAGAACGCGCCGAACGGCCGCGTCGGATGCGCGATCTGGATCTCCAGCACCCACAGCCCGCGAGCCGGCACGCCGGGATAATCGCCGAGATTGCCGGCCTTGTGGATCGCGTGCGGGAAATCGCTGACGCGATGGCCCTTGATATCGACGTTCAGGCGCCAGCCATGCGCCTCGGCGCGCTCGGCCGCGTAGCGATAGAGCTCGGTGCCGCCCGCGCCGCTGACGCGCCAATGCTCGGCCACCTCGTCGAACACCGTCTTCGCGGCGCGCGCGCAAGCCTGCATCGCCGCGTCGCCGCCCACCACGAAGGTGGCGCCCGCGTCGCCCTCGTGGCGGTCCCAGACCGCGCCGAGATCGACGAAGAAGATGTCGTCGGCGGCCAGCACCGGGTCGTGCCCGGGACGCTCCTTGAAGGTCTTCAGCGTGTTCTCGCCGAACCGGATCAGGATCGGGTGCCAGAGGCGATCCATCCCCATCTCATGCAGCAGCGCCTTGCAGCGTGCGTTCGCCTCCGATTCGCGCATCCCCACGCCGATTTCCAGCGCCATCGCGTCCACCGCGCGCCAGGTCATGGCGCGCGCATGCTCCATCGCCGCCATCGAGAAATGCTCGCCCACCGCCTGCCTGCCGTCGTCCATCCTGTCTTCCATCGCCTCGAATTCCTGGTTACGGGTCCGCCGATCCCGACATGCCGCGGATATCGGCATCGTTATATTCTGCTGTATATTACGTGACATCTCGCAACCCCGATCTACAGGATCGTGCCGGCGGCGCGGTGGCCCGCTGTTCGGGCCCGCGGCCGCGCGTGGCGCGACAGGTGCATGAGCATGTCAACACAATGGACGGACGATGAGGTCCGGCATGGCGAACTGTCGGCGCGGATCGTGCCGGTGCGGCGCCGCGACGATACCGAACGCGCGGCGCTGATCGTCGACGTGGTGGACGCGTTCGCGCGGCTGCGCGGCAGCCTGGTGCGCTTCGTCGCGCTGTTCGCCGACGCCCGGACGCAGGCGGCCTACCCCGCCGCGGCCGCGCATGCGGGGCACGCGGCGGTCGATTCGCGGCGCTTCGACGTGCTGCTCGCCGCCCTGGTGCTGAGCGCCGAGCGCGCGCGCTTTCGCCGGCTCGCCGAGCTGCGCGGGCTGGTCGAGCGCGTCACGCGCGCCGAAACCTTTCGCGACGTGATCTTCGCGCCGCCGCCCTCGGCCGGCCCCGCCGCGCTGCGCGAGGCGGCGCTCTCGCTGGAACGCCTCGACGCCGAGCTGATCGGCCTGTG